>JAEZDW010000444.1 GCA_023417955.1 Bacteroidota bacterium | reverse complement strand
ACTCGACGCGCACAGGACTCTCCTTTGAACTCGCACAGAAGCGCCTTTCCGCAGACGTGGTCAACTTCAGCGCTTCAAACAGTTCTGTCAAGAAAGGCGAAACACTGCTGGATACAGTCAACAATATTCTCGCGATGAAAGTGGACATGATTGTCATGCGCCACGCAAGCGCCGGTGCACCTCACTTTCTGTCGCGCCACATCAATGCAAATATTGTAAACGCAGGCGACGGAACACACGAACACCCTACCCAGGCATTGCTCGACGCGTTCTCAATTCGCGAAAAGCTAGGTGATGTAGCAGGGAAAAAGGTCGCGATTATCGGAGACATTCTGCACTCGCGCGTAGCATTATCAAACATCTTCGCCCTCCAGAAGCTCGGGGCAAAAGTAATGGTGTGCGGTCCGCCGACACTGCTGCCGAAATTCATCGGAAGCCTCGGCATCGAAGTGGAGTTTGATGTGATGAAAGCCCTGCAATGGTGCGATGTGGCTAACGTCTTGCGCATTCAACTCGAACGCCAGCAAATCAAATACTTCCCGTCTCTTCGCGAATACTCACTCTACTACGGCATCTCCCGGCGCATGCTCGATAGTCTCAACAAAAAGATTACTATCATGCACCCCGGACCAATTAACCGTGGTGTGGAACTAAGCAGCGACGCAGCCGACTCTGAACACTCAATTATCCTCGATCAGGTTGAAAACGGCGTTGCCGTTCGAATGGCAGTTTTATACCTGCTGGCTGGTGCTGCCGGATAACGCTCACGGCTTTCCCCGATTTTGTTAATTTTGAATCTGAATGTAATCGGCATGATCTATAACTCTATCATTGAAACAATAGGAAACACACCGCTGGTCAGGTTAAACAAAATGAACCAGGGCATTTCGGGAACGATGCTTGCAAAGGTTGAGTATTTCAACCCCGGAAACTCCACCAAGGACAGAATGGCGCTACGAATGGTGGAAGATGCCGAAAAAGCGGGTTTACTTAAACCGGGAGGCACCATCATCGAAGGTACGTCAGGTAACACGGGAATGGGCCTCGCTCTTGCCGCAATAGCCAAAGGCTATCGCTGCATTTTCACCATGGCCGATAAGCAATCGCAGGAAAAAATCAATATCCTGAAAGCTGTTGGTGCGGAGGTTATCGTTTGCCCTACCAACGTTGCTCCCGAGGATCCACGTTCCTACTATTCAATTGCCAGAAAACTCAACAAAGAAATCCCAAATTCTTTTTATCCCAATCAATACGACAACCAGTCAAACGCCGCCGCCCACTATGCAACGACAGGCCCCGAAATCTGGGAACAAACCGAAGGAAAAATCACCCATTACGTTGCAACGGTAGGAACAGGCGGCTCCATGTGCGGTACCGCGCGCTACCTGAAGGAAAAAAATCCTAATATCGTAACCGTTGGTATCGACACGTACGGGTCTGTATTCAAAAAATACAAGGAAACCGGCATCTTCGATGAAAACGAAATTTATCCTTATCTGACAGAGGGTTTTGGTGAGGACATACTTCCCAAGAATGTCGACTTCGATGTGATTGACCTTTTTATCAAAGTCACTGATAAAGACGGAGCAGTTGCCGCACGAAAGCTTTCGCGCGAAGAAGGATTGTTTGTAGGATGGTCAAGTGGATCTGCGGTGCATGGTGCACTCGAATATGCCCGTGAACATCTAAAACCTGATGATGTGATGGTGATCCTTCTGCCGGATCATGGAACGCGTTATCTGGCCAAAGTATACAACGACCAGTGGATGAAGGACCACGGTTTTCTGGAGTCGAGAAACTTCCGCTCTGCACGTGATATCATTCAGGGCAGAAACGGAAAAACAAATCTGCACACGGTGTCACGTGATTCGCGCATCAGCGATGTTATTCAGCTGATGAACCGCGAAGGCATTGACCAGATTCCCGTACTCGATGAAAGCCATTTCGTTGGAAGTGTCAGCTCAGCATCCCTGCTTGAAAAGATCATTCAGGATCCGCAACTTCAGAGCCGCCAGGTCGGCGAGGTAATGGATAAACCAATGCTCTTTGTCGCACCCGACAGTACACTGGACGTTTTGTCCTCGCTTCTTAACCGTGATAACAAAGCTGTTCTCGTTCGCGACGCCGATGAAAACGTGCATATCATCACCCAGCACGATGTGCTGAGGGCGATGACAAGCTAATATGGTTTGATGGAATCAGTTGTCGAGAATTTCTATCTCGACGCGCACATTCTCCTGCGCACGTGTACTGTGTTTATCGTGAATCGGTTTCTTGCCACCCCATGCTTTCACCTGCATACGGTTGGGATCAACACCATTGCTGACGAGGAAACTCCTGATCACCTCCGCGCGCTCCTGTGACAACTTCTTGGCAGACCCGAAACCTTCTTTTGTTTTGGTGAGTGAAAAGAAATTATCAGAACCCTCTTCAACGTAGATGATCTTACCACTAGCCTTACCGTTGGCGTGTCCGTGAATTCGGATTTTGTACTTATCGTTTTCACGCAACATCTCGAGCAGGCTGTTTACTTCAAAACGAGACTCAGGTCGCATGATAGCCGCATCTTTGAAAAAGTATACATGATACATAGTGGCAATATCACCTTTCTGCAATCGTACCAATTCGAATGGCACGACCAGAGCTCCGTCTTCGTTTCGTTCGATGCCGTCTCCCGTCGGACTGTTGTAATCGATATCACGTTGCGTTTTTCGGTATCCAAAAACTTCACAAACAAGAGACACTTTGCCCGAGGTGCCTGATGGCGTCGTTACTCTCACATTTGTGTTCCCTTTGTAGGTTCCGATCTTGCGCAGCTTTTGATTGTCAATTACGTCAACATCACCTTCGACAGCATTGTTGTCCAGAATCCGCGACAGTTTAAAGAAGAATTTCTTTCCAGCTATTTCTTCGTCTTCCTCTTCTGCTTTCAGGTCGGTCTGAATGGGTTCTGATTCGGATATAGATTCGGATACAAGTATCGGTCCTGGATCATTCGAAGCATCCGCCACAACATTTGCCGTCAAGTTTAACTGTTCTGTTTGATCACCAGTAACAGGGTTCATTGAGCGCTGCGAGACGGGATTGATATCAACGCCCGAATACATGGCTGCATTGCCGCCCTCCGGCAGCTTACCAAGAAATCCATTGTACACCCATGTATCCTTTAATTCGGATTCTTCACGGAGGCGCATTGCCTCTGCGATTGCTTCCTCGCGGTCCGACGTGTTCAGGACATAGACGTAGTACAACTTGCGATTGGGATTCATTTCATACCTCGCGTCGAGGCGCAGATCCGCTTTCGCATGACCGGTGAAGCGAATTGCATTTTTATGAATTCGAAAGGCTCCGATAACAACGTAGTTCGGATGTTCGCCCGACAGCTGTCGGGCCTCAAGGGTAGGCAGGGGTTGTAGCAATAAAAAAATACCTACCAGTGCAAAAAGTCGTGAATAGTTCATAACACTGGAAATTGAGTAAAACTCAATACGAATTTAGCAAAGATTTAAGAATAAACAAGTAAGGACCTACTTGTCAATCAATTACAGATTTGGGAGGACCTCAAAATCCTGTTCCAGCACCACCCCGTGCTCATCAATCAGCATGAGCCTGTGCTTACCTGAGGGTGGATTGACAGCCAAAACGTGTGATTTCCGTGTGTTTCCAACCCATTCGCCATCAATGTGCCAGAATACCGTCACATCATTGTTTTGGTGCGCCAATTGAAAAATTACATTTCCCGGTCTGCCAGACATATCCCTGGGAATAAACACACGGGCATCGGGTTTCGGATAGATGAGTTCCATTCGGGCAAGGCTCACACCAACAGGGCAACCCGCTCTGAACGAAGGCGCGGTCCTGTACGAAAGATTTTTTCTTTTGTAGTAATACTCCTGCACCGGCGGAAGAATAAACCAGTCCTCTGATTTCATCTCACGTGGGCCGGAACACGCACTGTTTACCTGATAGTTGCCATCCGCTGAAAGAAATATGCGTTGGTGATAAGGGCATGGTAAAGTCCCGAGCCCTGCATGAGATACCCATCGCTGTTCTGTGTCCGGACATAGTTCCGAACTCCGGTGACCACTTTTCCTGCATACCGAAACCTGAGTGAGTTGTGAACGCGGGATAGTGAACCAGGCGCTGCCTTCAAGTCCTGCAAAGACCTCGAACATTAACGGCGCCGCTGCATCCACTCCGGTAAGCCCGGGGCGTCCTTCCCCGTCGGCGTTTCCAACCCATACGCCTACAACGTAATCGGGAGTGACTCCAATTGCCCAACCATCCCGAAAGCCAAAACTTGTCCCCGTCTTCCATGCAATCCTGCGCGCACTTTCAAAGTATCGCCACCCTGTCTCCTCCCCCGGACGATGCAGTTCCTTCAAAGCATCGAATGTAAGATACGCAGATGCAGGACTGACAGCAGTTCCACTTCGGGAAGAAACACTTCGCAACTTCGTAGTGTACCGGAGACTGTGATAGTCCGACAGCAGAGAATCATTTGACACGTTACGCCAGGGAATGCGGTTCAACGTTCGCGCAAGTGATGCGTACATACCTGTAATATCCCACAACGTTCCTTCGGCTCCGCCCAGTATCAATGACAGCCCATAGTGATCAGGTGGACGAATGAGCGTAGTCATTCCCATGCGCTTAAGTAACGAGTGAAATCGCTCATAGCGGAATTCGCGAAGCATATGTACGGCGGGAATGTTCAGCGAACGAACCAGTGCCTTGTCAGCAGGGACTGCGCCGTCGTAGTCGTTGGAGAAATTTTTCGGCGTATAGCCATTGATGAACGTCGGAACATCAGGAAGCAGCGTACCTGGAAGTATTTTACCTTCATCAAGAAGGGCCGCGTACAAGAACGGTTTCAGGATACTGCCCGTGCTGCGCGGCGCGCGGATGACATCCACATCTGATCCTTCACCGCCTCGCGCAACGTTCCCCACATACGCAATGACGTTCCCGGTGTTTACTTCTGCCACCAGGACTGCAGCGTTGTGAATCTGGTTTCCGGCAAGCCGTCGATGGTGTGCTTCGACTATTTCCTCCACCCTGAGTTGTTGCTCATAATTAATCGTGGATGTAATCCGCTGAGCGCCCTGCTTCGAAAGGTCAAGCAACAGGTGGCGCGCGTATTGCGGTATAGGCATTGGTGTATCCGGCACCGGCTCCGCTTTTGCGAGTTCGCATGTGAGTGAATCAATCTTTCCTTTGCTGAGAAGCTTCTCCAGAAGTAGGTTTCGTTTAGTACGCAGCGACTCCCGGTTACGCCCCGGGTGAATCAACGCGGGCGAATTCGGCAGAACTGCGAGCAATGCAGCTTCCGCCCAGGAAAGTTCTTTTTCGCTCCGACCAAAGTATCTCCAGCATGCAGCCTGTATTCCTACAACGTTACCTCCAAAGGGTGCATGCGCTGCATAAAGGCTGAGTATCTCCGATTTCGAATGCCTCAATTCCAGACGCGTCGCCAGCACCATTTCAATCAGCTTCTCGACGTAGCCTCGTTTCTTTTCCTTTCGGGATAACCGGATAACCTGCATCGTTATTGTACTTCCACCGCTAACAACGCCACCCTCTTTCAGATTGCTCACAACCGCTCTGCTCATCGCAATCGGGTCAACACCCGGATGATAGTAGAAGCGCTTGTCTTCGAAAGTCAGCAGAGCCTCAATGTATCGCTCGGGAACTGAGTCTCCCTGCGGAAAGCGCCATTGCCCATCCGCAGCTATTGATGCAGACAATAGTCTGCCTTCTCTTGACTCAAGGACTCTTGAATATGGCTCATGAAACAGCGTATCAGGAAGGCAAAACGCATAGGCTACCAACACCACCAGGGCGGCTGCAAGAATTTTCCATTTCCGTTTTACCCACGACATCATTGTCATTGTATTTCCGCCCGCGTCACGCGCACCATTTTTCCACGCTGTCTTGCATAGATTGTTCGGTCATACATGGCTTCACATACAACGGCAGGCAGATAATACTCTCCGGTGTACGTCGCTGTTAGTCGGACGCGGAATGTTTTCATCCCGCTATAGGGCAGGCTGAAGTGTGTATAAACACGATCATCACGAATATCCTGGTAGTCAAACTGGTCATTGGGTGTAGCACGCTCATCATCGTTAACGCGAAGATTCGTGATCTCCCAACCCGAAGGAAATATTTGTTTCAGCGCCATGTTTTCAAATCGCGAACGCGTTCCGATATGTCGCACCGTCACTTCCGCCATGAATTCTGTTCCTTGTTCGAGCTCAGTTACGTCAATTGCGTCGCCGCTAAGACTCGTATACCGAACCGAAAGGCCAACGTTACTTGAAGCGTCAGTCTCTCCACCGATGGCCGGGGTTCCTTCGAGAATAACTCTTGTGAATAAGATCCCTGAACCTTCGTTGCTGACTTTCACGTTTCGTGCGCCATTTGCAGTGATCTCAATCGGAACCTGCGAAATCGGTAGTGCACTTACCACACGCGTTGATTTTCCGTCTACGGTGTATGTGTACGTCAGATCTCCGCGTTTCTCCATCCCCGCAAACGCAGCAACTGCTTTCAGACACATCGCCGTTTCCTGCGTGCTCATCCAGTACGAAGAATTGCTTAACGCGGCTGATATTTCTTTCAGGAGATCGTAGGCTTTCGCTTTTTCATTGAGAAGGACTAGCGTCTCAAGAACCAGCGCCCGGTCGCGAAGGTCAGAGCCATAGCTGTATCCCAATTCGCGATAAGGTGTGATTCGCGTATCGATTCCGGCAATAAGTTTCTTTGCAGCTTCAGGTTGTGAGATTCGCGCATACGCTGCTGCAAGCATCCACGCGCCAATCGTCGAAAGACGCGTATCCTCACGCAGACGATTCATCGCTCCAAGTTCGGGCGACCCGGCAAGGGCAAGTGTGTATAGTCTGTAGGCTTGTTGCAAATCGTTGTTGTACACTCCGGAATTCCGTCGCCATTCCTCAGCCTTGTTTCGCTGAAACTTTTTCCATTTGCTGATCATGTCGTCGGGGACATAGTAGCCGATGCGCGAAGCTTCTACAAGGAAGTGTCCTGCATACGAAGTACCCCATACATCAGATTGGTCGGCACCAGGCCAATAGGCGAATCCCCCATCAGGCATGGCAAAGTCTTTAAGCTTTTTAATGCCTGCATTTACGTTTCGCTGGATGTTCGTCTTTTCAGAATCTGTCAACACCTTCACAGCCGCCACGAACAATTGAGGGAATACAGCCGATGTTGTCTGCTCGACACAACCATATGGATACTGGAGGAGGTAACGCAAACGCGATCCCAGATTTACCGGCGGAATATTCGAAACTTCCAACAACGCTGAATTCGAACCAGCGATACCAAATGGTTCTGCAGTGGTCTCCCATTGCTGACCGGACTCCAGCAACCCTTCGGCTACACGAGTCTCCGGCAGATTTGGATTTCTTACCTGAATTTCAATTTTGTCCGTCGATGTAAGATTGTCGGACGTGGCTGTCACTTCAACGGTAGCAACTCCTGCAGCATCTGCTACTGCAATATCAAAGTTAACCGTCTGCTCTCCCGTTGCGGGCATATGGACTGTTTCCTTTGCCCTTCCGGTCATTTGCACCGGACCTTTGACCTTAATCCCGACCTGCACGTCGCGGGCGCTGTTTCCCGACGTAAACAATGTGACCGGCAAGCTGACACGTTCACCGGGACCGAGCACGCGCGGTAATGTGGCCAGCACCATCAATGGCTTCCGCACCGGCGTCACGCGTTCTGCACTGCCATATGCACCCTCATATCCTGCAACCACCATAGTCTTCACCGAACCAATGTACTCCGGCATAATGAACGTATGAGAGCGCTCCTTGCCATCAGATGTGAATGGTCCGAAGAAACGAACAACTGGTTTGAAACGATTCGCACGGGGATCGCCCTCCTTCGCCTCAAGGTCAGCATCACCTCCAATGGTAAGTACCCGCTCCAAACGACTTCCAAAAGCACCAATCACGTGATCGAAAATATCCCAGGTGCGAACTCCAAGTGCTTCCTTCGCATAAAACCTCTCCCACGGCCTGGGGGTCTGAAACTTCGTAATGTCAAGGAGACCTTCATCAACAACGGCAACGGTATACGTCATTCTGCGTTTGTTCTTTTCCGAAATCCGGATTGTCACCGGTTTGCCAGGTTCAAGTTCATCCGCCATGGCGATGACCGGTTCAAGCCTTGTCGCAGGATCTTCAACAGCCACACTTTTCACACCGTATAACCTTACGGGTAACTCATTTTGCGTCTGATCATGGGGCTGAAGCAAAGAGACATTCACGTAGACATTTGGTGTCATTTCAGAAGTTGCTTCAAATGTGAACTGCGTCTCCCCTTCCCGGGCTTCAATCCAATGAGTCTGCAAAATCCCGGTTCCATTTTCAATACTTACGAGTGCACGGCCGTGGGCAGGCGTTGGAATAGTAACCTTAACCTGATCACCAGGTTTATACACCGACTTATCCGTTGAGAAGAAAAGAACGTTCGGTGCATCTGCTGCATCACCGCGCATGCGGCTATACCAACCCGGTTCGTCAGCATAAATAATCCGGCCGGTGCAATGACCAGAAACAGGATCACAAATGCGAAGGTAATACCTTCCATATTCATGATCCGCAGAAGACATCTGCAAGGTATACGTAGCCTTCCCGTTGACGGTCCTGACCGATTCTTTTCTAACGACCTGCGCGTAAGCGCCATTAATATAGTTGGATATCCCTCCTGAAGAGTTATCCCACCACCATCTCCAGTTCAGCTTGAACAAATTCACTTCAACGTTGTTCCTTGTGACTGGCTTTCCAGCCGCATCTATCGTGACGATTTCAACCGGATGCTTCTGATCCATGTACAGAACACCACTGTACTTTTCACCCTCCGGGGTTTTTACGCCGACGTATGATTCGTAAGGACTGTACGGCATGCTGATGCGATCCACGCTGAAATTCCCACTCTCCTCATACACTTTTCCTCTAAGTACAACTTGCAAAAATCCCGGAGGTGGTGTACCTGTTCCAAGGTCAAGATCTACTCGTGCCTTTCCCGAGGCATCGGTATATCCTTCGAAAGCCGGCTGCGTTTCCGCATAAAACGCACGCGATTCATCATCGAATGTAAACTCTTTGTATTCAGGGAAAGTCGTTGGAACACTTCCCATCAACATCTCAAATTCAGCCTTTAGGTTTTTGCCCGGCGCCCCATGCAACCAGTTTACATTCAATACGCCCTGTGCTTTCGGTCCGGTGAACATTCTCGTTCCAAAATCCAGATTGATCTTTAGTCGGTTTGGTTTGATCGTCTCAATCTTCAGGATCTTGGACAGATTAAAGGCTCCGGCTTTTATTCGACCGGTCCAGTTTCCTGTTGGTGCATCAGGATCGGTTGCGGTAGCAAAAGAATAGAAACCCTTTTCCGATGATGATCGAACCATTCGCGTCACGGTTTGACCGAAAGGGTTCTGAAGTTCAAACACAACAGGATGGTTATCCGGAAATTGCCTGCCCTTGTCCTCAAGAATGAAAGTCAGATGAAGTGAATCACCCGGTCTCCATACGCCGCGATCGCCGTAAAGAAATCCTTTTAACCCCATCTGAACAGGTTCACCTTCAACGGAAAAACTGCTCAAACTTAATGATTCACCGTCGCCAAGTCTGAGATAACCACGTTGAGCGCCTTTTTTTGCAACAGCAAAGAACGGTACGTTTTCCGACTTAATCGACACCATGCCATCCCCCGAAGTCGTGTTCTTGCCAAGTGACCGTTGCTGAAAGTCTAGCAATTCAATCTCAACACCGGTAAGCGGTTCCGAAGTGCGGATGTCCGTTGCAAAAACCGAAGTGCTGCCGTCATCACCGCGTTTCGCAATTAGTCCCAGATCAGAAGCCAGAATGTTTTTGCGAACAAAACGGTCCGCGGTGTAATACGATATATGGCAGGGGTTATCGCGCTCGCGCCAGTCGTATCCTTCAAAATAGTAATAGTCGTCTTCGTAATATCCGTCATATGCTATTTCCTCCTCCTCAACTTCGGGCAACATGTCTTCGATATCTTCTGTACCTCCTGAGCATGCATAGATACTGTAGCTCTTCTTAAACGTCAATTTGATTTGGTAAATCGCACCGGGGTCAGGTTGAATGATGTCCGCCAGGTTGAGTGTATATCGGTTCCACTTGCCGAAGTCCACTACCCCTGCCGTTGCCAATGATATCTTTTTCCTGATCATCCTCCTGCCCACACGGTACAACTCCTGATTTCCATCGACGTTGTTTACCTGAAGAAACTGCAGAATATTCTTCTCGAAAATCTTAAAGACTGTAACGTCCACAGCATTCAGGTTAACAGCTTCGAAGGGCAGCACCAAACCATTACTGGAGGGCAGGATGGAACCGCGACCTGTAAACCGCACCGCCGGAGCCAGTTGGTCAAACTTTACTTCGGCAAGTGCCACCTCCGCCATTGCGCGACCAAAAACATTTCTTACCGCAGTTTCAATCCGAAGTTTTTTTTCGCCCACAAGTTTCGCTCCCGGGTATACTATTATCAGGTTGTCACGGATATCAAAATCAAGGCGCGGTGAACCATCAAGTGTAACGAGCCCCGCAAGGTTTTGATTGAGTTTCAACGGATCGGAAAACTGCAGCACAACCTGTTGTGTGGGCGACTGAATAACGGTTGCCCTCATGAGTTTGAATTCATTTATTGATGGGATCTCAATATTTTGTTCTTGCACCTGCGCTGCACCTGTGTCTTTATTGTCCAGAGTAATGATAACATTGGAACGTTCTGCTTTGCGCTCGACATCGCCGACTGTAAAATGATGTCGGAGGCCGTCTTCGGCGTGAACCCATTTCACTGGAAGTGCCTTGCCTTCCTGGCGAGAGTTAAAAAGCTTTTCTATGGTTTCTCCGTCAATCGCGTCAGCCGCAGCAACAACTCCTTCGATTTTCTGACGCTTGAGATCGTTCATCTCATACGGCGTCATATTCGTTACACTCACTTCGAAGTTTTGGGGGATTGTCTGGAACGCGTACGCAAGCGTTGACAGCTCACCCGGTACCTTCATGATTTTGGAGAGAAAGAATTCAGCCTGGTAGCGTGTGCCGGATTTCCATTCCGGGTCCGGACGGAACTCAACGGTACGACGATCAATCCAGAGAACGCGCCCTGAGGTTGCCGGAGTAAAACGAAACAATTTTGCTTCGACTTCTGATCCAATCTCCGAAGAATCGATTGCTTCTGAAGCGAGTACAATTCTTAATGGGCTCCTGGCGGGAATTACGCCGGCCGTGTATGATGAGACAAATTCCGCGAAGGCGGGATCGACATATGATGATTGGACTTGTTTCCGGGAGGGAGTTCCGAAATAGTAGTAGGCGATACCGGCGACCAACAAAATCGCAGTGACGGCCGCCGCCAGCTTAAGGGGTGTGCTTTTCATTTAATACCAGCGTTAGGAGCGTTTAAGTTCGATCTTTTGTTCCAAAGAAAACGTACACAATCGAGAAATTGTATGGATGCCCGCCTAAAATCGAAACGTCCTTCGAAGCATTACATTTTGATGGAATAATGGCGTGATTCTTTTTGATGTAGCTGAAGCTCCCAATAATTTAGCAGCCTAATCGGAATATCATGGACAACCTTCTTGAACGCGAATATTTTAGTAATACAGTATTAGATTACCTGATCACGGTCGGGATTATTGTGGCCGGCTTAGTCGTCGTGCAAGTGCTCAAGGGTATCGTTCTAAGCCGCCTCAAAAAGTGGGCCGCAAGCACTGAGACAAAGGCTGACGACTTTCTAATCAAAAGCACCGAGCGGTTTGGAATACCCGCCTTGTTATACGTCATAATCTATAGTGCGGTGACCTACCTCACGCTAAGCCCCAAAGCAGAAAAGATTGTCGCTATTGTTACGTCGGTCGTAATTACATACCTCATTATCCGGCTGGTCAGCACGACATTGCTGCACCTGATTCAAAGTCATATACGAAAGCAGGAGCGCGGTGAGGAGAAAGTGAAACAAATCGGCGGATTAATCCTCCTGATCAATATCGTCATTTGGGTTCTCGGTCTGGTATTCCTGATGGATAACCTGGGATACGATGTTACCGCGCTCCTTGCCGGGCTTGGAATCGGAGGTATTGCCATTGCCCTTGCCGCACAAAACATATTGGGCGACCTCTTTAACTACTTCGTCATCTTTTTTGACCGGCCTTTTGAAGTTGGCGATTTCATTATCGTCGACGACAAACTCGGAACAATCGAATACATCGGGCTTAAGACAACCCGCATTCGCGCCCTTTCGGGGGAACAGCTGGTTATCGGAAATGCAAACCTTACGGCAAGCAGGATTCATAACTATAAGCGTCTTGCACGACGGAGGGCAGTTTTTACATTTGATGTTCAATACGGCACGCCGGTCGAGCAGTTACGCGAAATTCCTGCGTTGGTTAAGTCGATCATCGAGCAACAGCAATTAACCGCATTTGACCGGTCGCATTTCAAGGCCTACAACACGTCAAGCTTGCAGTTCGAGACCGTATACTTTGTCGACCATCCGGATATGGGCAGGTTTATGGACATCCAACAGTCCATCAATCTTGCGCTTTACGACGCCTTCCATCAACGGGGGATTAAGTTTGCAATCCCGGCTCAATCGGTTTTTCTCAATCCAAATGAAAAACTGCAGGAAAGTCTGGATGTTTTCATCGGGTCGCAGCGGGAGCCCTAATTCGAATGCGCAGCCAAAAAAACCGCGTTTTTCGTGGCAAAATGCAACACCTGATAGTGTCGTACCTTAAAAATCCGGGGTTGTTATTGGGAATTTAATGGGTAATTTGAGCCCTCTACTGTAATTCACGTCATAAATGAGTCTTTCAATCCTACTGGTCGACGACCAGCAACTGTTTCGCGAAGGTTTGGCACTTATTCTCCAGCAACACCTGCCGGATGCAAAATTGCTACACGCAGGTAGTGGGCCAGAAGCCCTCGAAATGTTGAAAACAAATGAAATAAACCTGGTTCTGCTGGACATCGGAATGCCGGAAATGAATGGTATGGAGGTTGTTCCTAACATCACCCGCGACCACCCGGATGTCATGATCCTTGTCGTTACGCAGTACAACGGCGAGGCGATGATCAAACACCTGCTTAAAATCGGAATCCACGGGTTTATCTTCAAAAGCAGCGCGTCTACTGAAATCAAGGATGCAATCCGCACCGTGATGGAAGGCAGGCAGTACATCCCTGTTAACCTGCAGCCGTCATTTCTGAAACGAATGGCAGCAACTGATGCGCCTGCGGTGTTAAAAAAACGTGAAGCTGAAATTCTGCTGCTCCTGAAGATGGGACGCTCAAGTAAGGAAATCGCGGAACGCCTTAATCTTAAAGAAAATACGATTAACAGTTATCGCGAGGAGATGCTTCAGAAAACGAAAACTAAAAACGTCGCCGAACTGATCTCCTACGCGTACGAAAACGGAATGCTAAGTTAGCGGAATATCTTCCGATTCCGGGTTCGTCCTTCTTAACGTCAGCGTTACACGCAAACCACGCGCAAGTTCCTCCCGCACCAGGGTCGCGCCAATGATGTTGGCGCGCTTAATAATATTTGTCGTCCCCATTCCGCCGCTTCCGGTTGGCGGTGCTTTCTCTTCAACACGTGAGTAAGATGATCCATCGTCCTCTACCACGATGATAAGCGCGTCATCATCCCAATGAAGTTGCACGGAAATGTTCCAGGCGCTTGAATGCTTGATGGCGTTGGTCAGCAACTCCTGAACGATTCTGAATATGTTAAGTTTTTGCTTATGACTTATCGGAAACGCGACGCCACTCTGCACGAAGTGCAGATGCGTACCTTTATACGCATCCAGTTTCCGGCAAAGCTCACGAATTGCAAAATCAACCTGAACCTGTTCGAGCATTTGCGGCGCAAGGCTCCAGATGTTGTGTCTGATTGATTCAATCACCAGGTTCAGATTCTTGCGTATTTCAAGGAGGCGTGCCTCACCGTAAGGCGTCAGCTGAGCAGACTCGCGAAGCACCAATTCAAGATCAAGGTGGATAACGCTTAAGAGTGTTCCAAGCTCGTCATGCAACTCGCTGGCAATACGATTCCGTTCCTGTTCAATCAGTTCATTAACATGATTAAGTGAAGCCAACTCGTTATCATCGGCAGATGCAGATTCGTTTTCCGCGGCAGGCTTGTTTTTTTGCGCCCTGCCGCGAACGAACTGATAGATCACAAGCACAAATAAGAGGAACGAAACAATGGCCCAGGGATAATTTTCAATAAATTCCATCTGACTTTCGTAAATTGTTGTTAACCTGGTCTACCATGCTTTACGTATTTTCATTTTCTCTTCTCATCATGCTCCAGCAATTGTCCTTCAAGGAAGAACAAATGAAGTTCTCCCGTGTAAAGTCCGCATATCAGGAGAAGGAAATTAATGTAAAAAACTATTTTATTCACAAAAACCTTAAATATCCGGGTTTCCAACTGTTCCTGCGAGCCTTTAAGAAAGAGCGCCGCCTTGAAGTTTGGGTGAAGCCATCGGATGCTGCGAAATACATACTCCTGACTACGTATGACTTCTGTGCAGTATCCGGTGAGTTAGGACCGAAACGCAATGAAGGTGACCGCCAGATCCCTGAAGGTATTTATCATATCAATCATTTCAACCCTCAAAGCAACTTTCATTTGTCGCTTGGGATCAATTATCCTAATGCTTCAGATAAACTACTTGGGGGAAAGTATCCCGGAAGCGCAATCTACATTCACGGCAATTGTGTAACGATCGGTTGTATTCCAATTACCGATGACAAGATTAAGGAACTATACATACTCGCGGTCGAAGCACGCAACGGCGGGCAGAAGACCATACCGGTACATATCTTCCCCAGTCAGCTCGGTGAAACTGAACTGCATGAATTAACGCGTACGTATCCCTCTGATCCGGAACTCATTGAATTCTGGAGAAATCTGCAGCCCGTGTATGCACAATTTGAAAATAACCGTACGCTGAAGTCTGTTCGCATAGATACCAAAGGCCGCTACCAGATGTAGAAATTTTATTTCCCCCGAGGGCAAGTTCTGTTCCCGTTGGGATCCCTATAAATAGAAAAACCCCGCGAAGTTCGCGGGGCCCAAATCTTTAAACGTTTGCGGATCGACTAGACGCGTTCCTCTACCTTGTTCATAACGCGAGTCTGTATCTGGATAGACTCCTCGTGAATGAGCTTAAGCAATTCGGTTGTGAACTCAGGGCTCATCCCCATTGCTTTTCCAAGAGCAACTCGCGTGTGAATGATCTCCTCCCAACGGGATACCTGGAGGATAGTAACGTTGTTTTCTTTTTTGTACTGGCCAATCTTTTCGGATATCTTCATCCTCGCAGCCATTTTCTGCATGATTTCGTCATCGAGCTGATCAATCTGCTCACGAAGTACGCTTAGCGTGTCTTTGAATGTTTTGCTGTCACTCGACACCGAACGCACAACAAGCCCGTCAACAATTTTCGAAAGAACGGACGGAGTAACCTGCTGCTTCGCATCGCTCCACGCAGCATCAGGATTGATATGGCTTTCAATCATAACGCCGACCATGTCGAGGTCCAATGCTTTTTGTGAAATCATTGCAATGAGGTCACGGTTCCCTGCGATGTGCGAAGGATCGCAGATAATGTCGAGATCCGGGATGCGGGTCTTCAGTTCGATACTCATATCCCACATCGGCGCATTACGGAACGGTCCCTTCTCAAAAGAGGAGAAGCCACGGTGAATTGCAGCCATTTTGGTGATTCCCGCCTTATTGAGACGTTCAAGCGCTCCAATCCAAAGTTCGAGATCCGGGTTGATAGGATTTTTCACCATAACCGGGATGTCTACACCTTTAAGTGCATCAGCTACTTCCTGAACCGAGAACGGGTTTACGGTAGTACGCGCACCGATCCATAAGATGTCAACGCCTGCCTTGAGACACGCATCAACGTGCGCCGCATTAGCCACTTCAGTCGTGATAGGCAGGCCGGTTTCAATCTTGGCCTGAGCAAGCCAGCGCAGACCTTCAACACCAGAGCCTTCGTATTGGCCGGGGCGCGTTCTCGGTTTCCAGATTCCGGCCCGCAGTGCGTGTACCTTTCCCGTTGCAGCCAGTTGTTTGGCCGTCATGATGGTCTGTTCTTCGGTTTCCGCACTGCACGGACCGCTAATGATTATCGGCTTATTTTGTGCAGGGAACCACGATGAAATTGGCTGTAAGTGCAATGTTTTTTTCATAACCTGTTTATTCGTTTAAAGATTTGTTTGTTTTATTCCTGTAGTTTGATTCGATCCATTCCGCTGCTTGAGCTCAATTCCTTCCAGCACCCGGCGGATTTCATTAGCCCCGGCCATTATCTTGTTCAGCGCGTTGGTATCACGCTTGAGCAGGTGATAATGAAATTTCTGAAGATGCATGATGTATTCCTGTAGTGCCTGACTTAGATAATCGAGATTCTGTTCAAAAATCGGCCCCCACATTTCGGGCGAACTTTTGGCCAACCTTACTGTTGATGCAAAACCACTTCCCGCAAGAGCGAAAATGTTCTTTTCATCTTTCTCAATATCCAACACGGTTTGTCCGAGCAAAAATGAACTGACGTGCGACAGGTGAGAAACATAAGCCACGTGTTTGTCGTGTTCTTCTGCATCCATAAAAATGGTGTTCATCCCAAGACTGTCAAACACCTTCTGCGCGATCGCCAATGCCTCGGGTGATGATTTCTCCCGTTCACAAATAATGTTCGTTTTGTCGCGAAACAATCCGCTGAAGGCAGCGTCCGGTCCGGAGTTTTCAGTACCCGCGATCGGGTGTGCAGCGACGAAAAGACCCCGTCTCGAGTGATTGGCAACCGCGCGGCAGATGTTACCTTTGGTCGACCCTGCATCGATAACAACAGCTTTTTCCGGAACTTTCTCCAGGACACCTGATAACACACCCGCTAATGCATTCACGGGAATGGCGAGAATTACGACATCGGCATCTGCCACGCTGCTTTCCAGGTTTCCGACTTCATCAGCGATGCCTAGCTCCAATGCACGCGCGGCATTTTCCGTATTCCTGTCAACGGCAATGATATGCGTCGCCACTCCGGCTTTCCGCAGGTCGATCGCCATCGACCCTCCAATTAATCCGACCCCGACAATTGTCGTTTTCATGACAGTTCTTTTTCTGATACGGATCGATCGTTAACAAATTTTTCAAGCCTCGCGTATGCCTTCGAAAGCAATTCACTCGTGCAGCACAGGCTGATACGAATGTAACGTCTGCCTGCATCGCCAAAGATGAACCCAGGCGTTATGAATACTTTGGTTCCATATAAAAGTTCATCAATCCACTTCTCAACATCTTCAATATGCTTTGGGGCTTTTGCCCAGACAAAGAGACCGGACTGTCCTTCCGAAATTGAACATCCCAGCAATCTAAGGATCTTCGTCGCCTCCGCCTTTCGTTGTGCGTAAACGCTATTCAGCTCTTTAAACCAATCTTCACCGGCATTTAGCGCTTCGGCTGCCGCATGTTGTAATCCAAGAAACATCCCCGAATCCATATTACTCTTCACTTTGAGCACCGCATCAATAAAAGACTTTTGTCCGGCGACCCAACCCAGGCGCCACCCGGCCATATTGTGTGATTTGCTTAGTGAGTTAAGCTCCATCGCCACTTCAGCAGCTCCCGTTGCTCCGAGTATGCTAAGCGGATTATCATTCAGGATCAGGCTGTACGGGTTATCATTAACGATGAGAAAACCATTTTCTCTCGCGAGATCAACAAGCTCCTGTAACTCCCCTCTACTTGCAACGCGGCCCGTAGGCATGTGCGGGAAATTCACCCACATCAACTTCACACGGCTGAGATCGCGACTCCGAAGTTCAGCTACGTCAATTC
>JAEZDW010000395.1 GCA_023417955.1 Bacteroidota bacterium | reverse complement strand
GGTTTGACGTCACGGCTACAACATAGTAGCCGGGTCTGAAGCGGCCCTTGCCAAAATATTGTTCAGCAGCAAACCGGATCCGGAACCACTCGTAAGTTGAGCGATCAGATTCGCTACTAAAAGAAGTGTTTCCCGGAATGTGTCTCACAACAGTGTTGTAATAGTGAGCTTTAAGGGAGATGGCGCGCCCGGCGGAGGCGTATTGTTTTCGATTAAGCGAATTCGATTCGATGCCGATGCCGGCGCGGTAACCGCCTAATCGCAGTTCATCCAGCGTGTCCGTTGATATAAAAACATCCCCATTGACAAAGCGGTCGTTATTCGTGAAGCCTTCGAACTCTCCGGTCAGTTTCATTGAGTATTTCAGCGGAACGCCGACTACCACACCCGCTTTCCGGCTCTTTCGTCTGAGAACGTTGGGTTCAATACCGGGCGTGACATCCTTAAGCAAATCTTCATTTTCAAGGTAATCCCAGTGGTTGAATCCTATGTAGGGCTGGACAAAGAACGGTGTGGCCAGATCGAGACGTACGGTTGCCAGTCCGGCGCGGTAGAAGTTTCCGGATTGCAGTTCAAGTTGTGCATGGCCAAGAATACGCGTGAACCAATAGTAGCTCAGGCCCAGGTATATGTTGCTGATGTCGCGGCTGGCGATCACTCCGCCGAAGTCAACAAGGAAATTCTGCTGTGGTCGCCGGGTAAGCTCGAGACGAAATCCGTTATCCGCTGTATCGTAGAATATTTTCGGGTAGACATTCATAAAGTACTCTTCTGAAACGAGTCTGAAGTAGCCCTTCTTAATCTGCGAATAGTGCACGGGTCCTGTATAATTTCGCGGTGTCTTGAAAACCTGGCGTATATAGCCGCGTTGCCTCGCGTTGAAGCCGTTAAAGCTCAACTTCCCGAAAATGAAAGGTTTGTTACGGTCGTTGAATTCGTTTCTTCTGAGGCAGATTGAATCACACGTTACCCTTCGCGGGATTTTTGATTTGATTTCGTCCATTTGCCGCATTGTTTGCGCGTATCCGCTGTCAATCAGGCTCTTGGCACTGGCGAAATCAAACGATGTATATCCCCGCAGATTAGGTTGAATAAATACGCCGCTGTCTGAAATCAGGCTGGGGTCTGACTTGTCGAGCAACATAAAAAGCAACGACTTTGAAATCAGCTTTTCATCGTTATCATAGGGGTATTCGTCGAATATCTTCGTTGACACGTTTACACCGATAATGACATCCGGTGAAAAATCTTTTTGAACGACGTCAACGGGGAAGTTATTGTAAACGCCGCCGTCGAAGAGGTATTTTCCATCGACGCGAATCGGTCGATAAAAAAAGGGTACACTTTGGGTGGCTCTGAGCGCCTGACTCAGTGAGCCTTTTGAAAGAACGACCTCGTTTTGTGTGAATATATCTGCGGCGACAACACGTAGTGGAACGAAGAGGCTGTCGAAGTTATCGCCTGAAATGGCGGATGCCTGAGCCATCTTTTCAGACAGTGCGAAGTTCAGACTGACGTCATTTGCAATGCTTGAATTGAAGGACAGGTTGAACGTTGAATCAAGCGCCATTGAAACGGTGAGGAATCCCGGGTTTGGATTGCGTTTGTGGTAGAAGTAGTTGTAGCCGGCTTCACTCGTTCCGCTTACCCAACCGAGGAATTCATCGGAAAGAACCATCCGTTCAATTTCTTCGGGGCTCATTCCTGCGGCATAACATCCGCCGATGATGCCACCCATCGAAGTACCGGTGATGTAATCGACGGGGATTTCATTTTCTTCAAGCGCTTTCAGGACGCCGACGTGCGCGAGGCCTTTTGCCGCGCCGCCGCTAAGCACCAGGCCAACTTTTTGTCCGTGGGCGCACCACGCAAAGACGGATAGAAGAAATATTGTCAACAGGCGCTTCATGCAGATCGTCAAAGGTAAAACAACGGTGGGGGGCCACCCGAAGTTTCAACGAAGCGCTGAGAGAAAGATTATAATCTGGCCATCGGATCCAGTCCGGGAAACGATATCGCGTCGAGTCTTCCGATGATGTCTTTCTTTGCCACTTCGAACGCTTCCATATTCTCTTTTCGAATGGGTTCTGACGGCGGGAGGTCTACCTTAAGCGCGTCCACCTGTACGCCGTTTTTCCAGAAACGGTAACACAAATGTGGACCAGTAGCCAATCCGGTACTTCCGACATAACCAATAGTCTGACCCTGGCGTACGCGCGTGCCTGCGCGAACTCCGGAAGCGATGCGCGACATGTGAAGGTATTGCGTTGTATACGTCGCGTTATGGCGAATTTTTACATAGTTGCCGTTATTCGATTTATACTGCGCTTCTTCGACAGTACCATCACCAACGGCACGGATAGGTGTTCCGGTAGGTGCAGCGAAATCAGTTCCGAGGTGTGCACGCCAAACCTTACGAACGGGATGGAAGCGATTTTGTGAATAGCGTGAGCTGATGCGTGTAAACTCGATCGGATAGCGCAGCAGTGCTTTGCGAAGGCTCATGCCTTCAGCGTCGAAGAAGCTGACACCATCACCCTGATCAAACGGAATTGCATAATAAGCCTGTCCGAAGTGTTCGAAGTAAATCGCGGTGATCTTGCTGATGCCGACGTAGTTGCCGTCGACCTGGTTTTCTTCATAGATCAGTTTGAACTTGTCACCTTTCTGAAGTCGCTGGAAATCGACCTGCCATCCGAAGATGTCGACAAACTTGTTTGTGAGCTCGTGTGAAATCCCCAACTCTTCAATGGTCTCTGACAGATTTGAACGAATCTCACCGGTTACCGACTTCTCCACTGTCTCAACTTCGCGCTGGTAAATACTAACAGAAAGCGAATCCTGCAGGTTGAACACGACATAATCAATTGCATTGGGTTCGTATACAAGTGCACGGGCCGTCTTGAGTGAATCCTGGTCGCAGATCAGCGTGTATTTCTTGTCAGCGGCGAGCTTCCTGACGTCGAAAATATCTTTTGATATCCGGGAGAGTTCGTGAATTTGCTTAAAGGATACGTTGTGCGGGCCGAGAATGTCGGTGAGGCGTTGATTTCTTTTGATCCTGTCTTCGATGACAATTTGATTGTCAACCACCATACCATAAAGCGTTGTCGGTTCCTTTACGGGCTCTTCAACTGTGATCGTGTCTGCTGCGATGGTTTCAGTCTGCGCATTCGACGTAATCTGCGGCAGATAGAAAACATTAAACAAAACTACACCTGAAGCGACTACGGCGAGTAAGATCAGAGCAACAACGCTTTTTCTCATGAGTGTTTAAGCTTGAACAGTTTAAAAAATACAGGTTTCAAATATAGGTGCTTTGGCAAAAAATGCTGTCCATCAAAGCACGTTTTCAAATATACTGCAAAGGCCAGAAAATCAAAATACTGCAGCCCGGTATCTAAGCGGAGGTTGAAGTAAGAATTTGCCCTTTTTGAACTGTTTAGTTCTTCCGGTTCGCGCATCTGGCGAAACCATGCACGTGGCTAATAGAGCTCTTCAAATTTCTTCTTCCCGCGATCGAGGAAGTCAACAAACTTAGCCGGCCTCCGGTCGTACCCGTACGGCGCGACGAGGACCCTTTCATCTTTTCCTACGAGTACGTAGAAGGGCTGCGCGTTATTGTTGAGATTGGTAATCTGAAGGTCGGCATTTTGTTTCCCGATCGTCTTCTTGAGTTTGCCGTCTGCGCCCGTATACCACTCGTTTTCAGGCAGTTCCGTCTTGTCGTCAATATAAAGGGCAACCATGACATAGTCTTCCCGGAGGCGTTTCAGAACCTCAGGGTCTGACCATACAACGGCCTCCATTTCGCGGCAATTAGTGCAGCCGTGACCGGTGAAATCAATAAATAAAGGCTTATTCTGTGCACGGGCACAGGCTATTGCCTGGTCATAATCGAAATAGCCTTTCAATCCGTGAGGAAGGTGCAGGAAGTCGTCATACAGGGGCTCATCGCACAGGTCGGTGGCAGAGGCTGTACGTGAAGCGCCATACAGGTCAAAATCATGCGTGTGCATTGGAGGAAGGTATCCTGCCAAAGCCTTAAGAGGCGCACCCCACATGCCCGGGGTCAAATAGACCGCGAAGGTAAACACGATCATCGCGAGGATTAATCGTGGAATTGAAACCCTTGGGTCCTCGATATCCTTGCCGGTGTCGCCCGGCAGTCGGAAGAACTTCATCAGATATGCCCCGATCAGTATGGAAACAACGATCCAGATTGCGATGTTGATTTCACGATCCAGTATTCCCCAATGGAAAGCCTGGTCTGCAATACTAAGGAATTTGAAAGCCAGGGCAATCTCAATAAAACCAAGAACGACTTTTACGGAATTGAGCCAGCCACCGGATTTTGGAAGCGAACTCAGCCAACTCGGGAAGATGGCAAACATTGTAAACGGAATAGCGAAGGCGAGCGAGAAGCCAAACATGCCTACAATAGGCTTTATGAACTCGCCACCGGCGGAGCTTACCAGGATACTACCGACGATTGGACCCGTGCAGGAAAATGAGACAAGCACAAGGGTGAATGCCATGAAGAACACTCCGATAAGTCCACCACGGTCGGCCTGACGGTCAACTTTCGTAACAAATGTTCCGGGTAAGGTTATGTCGAATAAACCAAGAAAAGAAAGTCCGAAAACAATGAATACCAGGAAGAAGATAATGTTAGGTAGCCATTCCGTTGACAGGTGGTTTGCTGTTTCGGGACCCATGAGCGGAGCGAGCGCCGCGCCGATGAGGGTGTATATGATTATAATGGAGAGGCCATACAATACGGCCTGCGAGCGCGTCCTGCCGGGAGCAGTGAAATAACTCACCGTCATTGGAATCATGGGGAAGACGCATGGGGTCAGCAACGCTGCCAGTCCCGCGAGAAATGCGAGCAGGAAGAATCCCAGAAAACTTTGCTTCTCCGTTTCTTCCTGGACGAGGTTCGGATCGAGAATCGGACCTTTGTCCTTTGCAGCGAAGGTCGTTGCAGTATTGGCCTCGGAGGCCTTATCGGCGTTTGTCTTCGCGGCAGTCGCCGTGTCTGCAGGGACCGGCGTTACGGAAGCTTTTTCATCGCGTTTTTCCTCCCTTTTGGGTTCCGTTACCGGAGAAGGCTTTTCCGCAACCCCGGTGACGTTAATTTCTTCAAAGAACAGGTTGCCGTCAATTTGAACGCATTGCCCGTCTATGTTTGAGCATGCCTGGCCGGCAAATTCGCCGGCGATCTGGAGTGCGCCCGGCTTGAGTACCTTGATACGCTGGCGGAGCTGCCCTTTTCCTTCAATGTACCTGACATCACAATCAAAATTTGGATCATGCTTACCCAAATCACGGATCGCTGTAAGTTCGCCGACCAACTCGAATGCATCATTTTGCTGCAATTCAATGGTCAGCGGAATCGGGCCACAGTCAGGATCAAAACCGGTCGTGTACATGTACCAGTTCTTTATAATAGTGGCATTGAAAACAAGGTCGATTTCTTCACCTGTCTTGACGGAGTTCTTGCTCACTTCCGTCGTGAAGGAAACCGGTTTCAGAATCTGCGCGGGCAGCTGTAGGGAAAGCAGGAGAATGAAGGCAACAGAAAGAATTTTCCGCATTACTGATAATTGGGTTCTAAAAGTAAGCAATCGTTCAAAACTATAATCCTAACGGAATGTTAAAACAACATTTGCCGGATGGGAAGAAGTTCTTCACCTGTCAAAAAAAGCCGACGGGTACCAGTCAAAAATCATTTCGCCTTAAAAATCGATCAGAATCTGATGATTTAGCAGGTCTTCAAACTGTTCCCGCTCGCGAATCAGATGGGCCTTTCCGTTCATCACGAGAACTTCCGCAGGCCTCAGTCGTGAATTGTAGTTCGACGACATTGAAAAACAATACGCCCCGGCATTTCGCATCGCAAGTATATCGCCTTCACGAACTTCTGATAAACTCCGATCGGCTCCGAATGTGTCCGTTTCGCAGATGTATCCCACCACAGTATATTTCTTTTCAGCGCCGCCCGGGTTTGACACGTTAACGATGTCGTGATACGCATCGTACATCATTGGGCGGATCAGGTGATTTAACCCTGAATTCACACCGACAAATGTAGTTGAGCCGGTTTGTTTGACGACGTTGGTTTCAACCAGAAAAGTACCCGATTCGCTCACCACAAACTTCCCGGGCTCAACCCAGAGTTCGAGGTTTCGCCCTTTTGCGGAGCAGAATGCATTAAATGCCGCGCCGAGTTTGTTTCCGAGTTGCTCGATGTCCGTCACTTTGTCGCCCTCTTTATACGCGACTTTGAACCCGCTTCCGAAGTCAAGAAACTTCAGCGATTCAAAGTGTTCGCTGGCGCGGAACAATACATCCGCCATCTTAAGAAATACATCTGCGTCTGTAATATCGGAACCCGTATGAATATGAAGGCCGTTTACCGGGATCGAATACTTCTTCACAACATCGAGGATCTGATCAAGCTGGTCAATTGAAATTCCAAACTTTGAATTGATATGACCTGTCGAGATTTTCAGGTTGCCGCCGGCAAGGATGTGCGGATTGATTCGTATGCCGCAGCCATAAGATGCGCCGTACTTTTCACCAAACTTCTTCAGCGTTGAGAGATTATCAATATTAACCGAATATCCGGACGCAACGGCCTGTTCAATTTCACTGAAGTGAACACCACTGGGTGTAAATGTTATTTCCGCGGGAGTGAAGCCTGCCTTCATCGCCAGCCCTGCTTCCTGAAGAGAAACAACTTCGATTTCAGCTCCGGCGCTTCTTATGAGCTTGAGAACTGAAATATTCGTAAGCGCTTTGGCGGCATACTTTATGCGTATCCGCGTGCTGCCAAATGCCTTTCGAAGGCGGTCGATCTGGCCAGTGATCTTTGCACCATTGTAAACGAAAAGTGGTGTGCCGAATCTGGTAACCAGGTCAGTTACCGGAATTCCCTGAATCGAATAGACGCCATTGTTGTGTTCCATATCCAAAAACAAGCGCCAAATATAGCAGATTAGCGCGTGCCTCCCGGTGTCGAAGGAGGGATTTTCAGTATTTGTGAGGACGTAGTGTGCGCAATGCTAACTGAACAGGTTGTTCAACTCAAGATCAACCCTGTTGACGATGTAGGAGAAGTCCTCGATGTTGGCGACGAAGTCCAAGTCGTTAACATCGATGATCAGCAGTTTGCCATCGCGGTAATTTCCGATCCATTCTTCGTAGTGTTCGTTCAGATTTTTGAGATACTCCAGGCTGATAGAGTATTCATAGTCGCGTCCGCGTTTTTCAATTTGCCGAACAAGTTTTGGTATGTCAGCTTTCAGATAAATCAGCAGGTCGGGCGGGCGCACGAAGTTTATCATCGAATTAAAAAGGTCGAGGTAACTTTGGTAGTCGCGGTCCGAGATAAAGCCACTTCGGTGCAGGTTAGCCGCGAATATGTATGCATCCTCGTAGATCGTCCGATCCTGAATGGTTGTTCTTTCGCTTCCGCGGATCTGGTGAACCTGCTTGAAGCGCGTGTTCAGGAAATATATCTGGACGTGGTACGACCAACGTTTCATGTCCTGGTAGAAGTCGCGGAGATATGGATTGTCATCAACTGACTCAAACAGGGGCTGCCAACCGTAGTGTTTTGCGAGCTTTGCGGTAAGCGTTGTCTTTCCCGAACCGATGTTTCCGCAAACCGCGATGTGCTGAGGTTTATTCACAAGACAAATATTATCAAAGTTATTGCTCAATCAACAGGGCGAGCTTATTCTGGGCGGGGTTTAACTCCATATAACGGATATTGCCAGTCACGTCGCCATTGGGGAGTTCCCGCCATTCGTTGCGCTTTCGCTCAAAGGCAAATATCTTACTTTCGCTGACTGAGATTGGTGCACCTTCACGGGTTAGTGTGAATACTTCTGTTTCCGGAAGTGCCTCAGCCAGAATTTTTATCGATCCGTCGGGGCGTATTGTTTTGATACTCCATGAATCCACGGAAAGTTTGTGGATAAATGCAAACGAACCCTCATCTGCTGCTTTGGCCAACGATCCGGCTACATGTTGCGCGACAGGAGTGCTGCGCTGTGGACGGAGCGTCATTAGCTCAAGCGTGTTCGGCTGGCCTTCGCGGATAAGGAAGATGTTATTGTCATCAAGCCACATAAAGTTTGATGTGGATAACGGCAGCTCTGTTACTTTCACGTTATTTCCATCAGCAGGGATCTGCAGAAGCGATGAGCGCGAACTCTCTGCCTGCACGAGGCATGAAACGGATTTCCCCGAGGGATGAATACGAACTGCAAGGGGCTTGCCCGAGCCGCGATAGAGAGTTTTCCTTTCACGGGTTTCGTAATTAAAGGCGACAATCGCAAATCCTGCCGATTCTTGTTTAGCGTAGTAGATTACCGGACGCGTCGCATCAAATGCGGGAGTACTATTTATGATACCGATGCTGTCGGCGACGAGTACTGTATCAGTTGCGCTGAATGGAAAATTGCGAATGGTAAGTCTGCGCTCCTGGGCGGATGCATGAACAACAACGCATACGATAAACGCAAACCACGCGAGGCGCCTCATAACCATTTCTTTCGCCGGAAGTACCACAGAAATGTCAGCGAGGAAAAGATCATCAGTCCGACCGCGAAGGGATAACC
>JAEZDW010000393.1 GCA_023417955.1 Bacteroidota bacterium | reverse complement strand
GAAATATATTTGAATATCTTGATAATAATCCCGAAGTCGCCATTATCAATAGCCACTTGACACTAAAATATAAGACCGACGCAACGCTCATTGAGACTTTGAACGCCGAAACAAAAATAAGGGATTTATAGATCAAGGTCATTAATCGGAACGTATGAAACTGACAAAGAATAAGTATGGTTTTTTTGAAGTAGAGGACAAACCAAGCGCTGAAGAACTGAATAGCTACTATCGCGAGAAGTACTACCAGAACGCAGAAGGCAGTTATGAACATTCTTACTCAGAAAACGAATTAAGATATTTTCATAATAAGATTGAGGAGAAGCTACTTGTTGCAAGCAGATTCATACAACTGGATTCTGAATCCAAAGTTGTGGACATCGGCTGCGGAGAAGGATGGGTACTTGACTATTTGCGTACGAGAAACATAGATGTTGTAGGTCTTGATTTTAGCTCCTATGGTTGTGCAAAGTTTAATCCCAAGTGTTTAGAATCCTTTGTAGAGGGCGATATTTACGTGAGCATTGATCGATTAAAAGCGACGGGAAAGCGCTTTGATCTAGTGTGGCTCGACAACGTTTTGGAACACGTGATCGACCCATTGGACTTAATGCGAAAGTGTAATTCGATTATGAGCGAAAAGGGGCTGCTTATGGTTGAAGTTCCAAATGATTTCTCAGTAATTCAAAATTACCTGTTGGAAACCGGATCAATAGATAAAGCTTATTGGGTTGCTTTTCCCGATCATTTATCATATTTCAATAAGGAGGGCCTCGAGAACCTGGGCGCAGAGGCTGGCCTTCAGGCAGTTTTCAGTATGGGAGACTTTCCAATCGACTTCAATCTCATCAACCCTAATACCAATTACTACCTCGACAAAAGCAAAGGCAAATCCTGCTATCGCGCTAAAGTAGAGTTTGAAAATCTGATCCATTCTGTCTCTGTGGATAAGGCAATCAACTTTTATAAGTCGCTGATTGATCTCGGGATCGGCAGGTGCCTGACGACGTTTTTCACAAAAAAATGAATTACTTCATCATTACAGGGGCATCGAAAGGCTTTGGTTTGGCGATAGCCCATAGACTGGCCTCCGCCCCAGATAATCGTATCGTTGGGATTGCGCGCACACGACCGGACCTGGACTTAGCCAACGTAACGTGGATTGAGTTTGACCTTTCAGCGGTTGCGTCAATCCCCGGACTTGTCCAACAAATACACGAAAGATTATCGATTCAACAGAGTGACTCAGTGTTCCTGATTAACAATGCGGGTGTAGTCACTCCTGTCGGACCAGCTGTGGAAATTGATTCTGTTGAGATGATCAAAACAATAAATGTCAACGCTGTTGCTCCGGTGATTCTTAGTATTGAATTCCTTAAACGTAGAGCCAAATGCTCCGGCCGCTTTGGCATAGTTAATCTGTCGACAGGTGCAGCGAAGAATCCGTATGCGGGGTGGAGTAGCTATTGTAGTTCAAAGGCGCTGCTGGAAATGTTTACGGCATGCGCCAGCATCGAAAATCCGAACCTACTGATCCGGAGTTATAATCCTGGCGTTATCGATACAGGAATGCAGGAGACACTGCGGAGCCAGTCAGAGGAACGATTTAGCAGTGTGGCAAAATTTATCGCACTGCATGAACAAGGCAAGTTGCAGTCCTCGCATGAGGCTGCGGAAAAATTTGTTTCCGAGATCTTTAACGACTTCGTATGAGCTATGTCGTCTTGAAAAATAGGGCGTTTACGATTGGCCAGTATCGAATTATCCCGATCCGGGAAGAAGACAAGTTTGAAATCATGGAGTGGCGAAATACTCAGCTAGATATACTCAGGCAAAGCGAACTGCTCACCCGTGAAAAACAGGAGGCGTATTTTCAAAATGTGGTAAAAAAGGATTTTGATAAAGAAACCCCCAGCCAAATCTTATTTAGTTATTTGTTGAATGATGAGTTGATTGGATATGGAGGTGTAGTACACCTTAACTGGACTGACAGGAGAGGGGAGATTTCGTTCCTGTTGGAGACGAAGAGAAACCAGGATGTTGCCCAGTTCAAGACAGATTATTCAGCATATCTGAAACTGATAAAACAGGTGGCGTTCTCGGAGCTTAACCTCAATAAGGTAACCACCGAGGCTTTTGATCTGAGACCTTATTTAATCGAGACACTGGAGGCGAATGGCTTTGTTCAGGAAGGGCGATTAAAACGCCAAAACTTCATCGGTGGAAGATTTGTTGATTCTTTGTTGCACGCATGTTTCAACAGTCAGGTATGAAGGTTGGCATAATCTCGGACATACACGGTAATGCAGTTGCGCTTCGGCGGGTGCTGGAACATGCCCGTAGAGAAGAGGTTGAACGTCTATTGGTACTCGGTGATCTTATTGGCTATTATTACGATGCTGTAGGTGTGCTTGATCTGCTTGCGGCTTGGCCCAGGGATACGGTTCGTGGAAACCATGAAGACATGCTATTCCAAATTATCGACGGGGTGCTTGATCCCAAGGTGGTTTTGGATAGGTATGGAAGCGGACTCAATATTGCCCTGGCGAAATTAAGCAGGGATCAGATTTCGGCGCTGAGAGAATTGCCTGAGGTCTGCGATATTGAAATTGATTCTGTCAGTATCCGGCTTTGCCATGGAGCTCCCTGGAGCACAACAGATTATCTTTATCCTGACGCGGTGCCGGACATAGTCGATCAGTACGACAGCGAGAAAGTCGACTTTCTTTTTTTTGGTCACACCCATTACCCGGTGGTGTTTCGTGGCCCGAATACCATGATTATAAATCCGGGATCGGTGGGACAATCGAGAGTACATGGCGGAATTGCAGACTGGGGAATATTGAATACCGTAAACAGCTCCTACAGGCAGATGCATACGAGGTTTGACGCAGAAGGTCTGCTGACAGAAGTCAAGGTTACGGATCCACACTTGCCATACCTGCGGTCAGTATTGGAACGGAACGACATAAACCAAAAATGAGGTGAATATTTTAGTCACAGGTTGTGGTGGTGATATTTCGCAAAGCATGGGAAAGGCTTTGCGGGAGTGGAAAAACGTCAGCAAGCTACATGGATGTGATTTGCATTCATATCATGCGGGTCGTTTTATTTTTGATGAGTGTCACATTGTCGAGAGGGCAAGTTCGCAGCACTATTTCGAACGGCTGGATGAATTGCTTACCACCCTGAAAATAGATGTTCTGATTCCGGCTACGGAGGCAGAACTGGAGGTCTTCCTACGGCATAAGCCAACTTTTGATTGCCTGGTCATCAAGGCCAACGATCTTTCCATTGAAACAGGTCTTGATAAGTTGCGCACCGCACAGTTTCTCCAGCACAACGGCATTCCTTGTCCGGTGACTCACGACGTTACTGAAATGTTTACCCCAGCATTTCCATGCATCCTGAAAAAAAGAACTGGGTCTGGTAGCAAGGCGGTCCACATTGTCAGAGAATCAAGAGACTTTGACCTCGTGGTTAAACTATACGCGGATCTTATCTATCAGGAGTATCTTAAAGATGGAGATGAGGAATACACCTGCGGACTTTTCCGGTCAAAAACAGGACAGGTTCGAACAATCGTTTTCAAGCGGAGACTGACCGGAGGTTACTCCGGGTATGGCGAAGTCGTGGTTCATCCGGCTATCGAAAAAGTTCTTCGCGATGTCGCTGAGAGTTTGTCGCTTGAAGGTAGCATCAACGTACAGTTGAGGCTCGACAAAGGAGTCCCGAAGATATTTGAAATAAATCCAAGGTTTTCCAGTACGGTATTATTCCGTCACCTATTGGGTTTCACGGATCTCATTTGGGCAATTAACCACGCGGCCGGGCAGGAGATAGGCGCATACAACCCGCCGAAAGCGGGAGCAAAATTTTATAAGGGCTTTCAGGAATACATCACATTACAGTAACAAAATTCTGAATATGAGACCACTACAAATTGATAATTTCAAAATAGATCAGCACAGTCCTGTTTTTATCATTGCCGAACTATCAGCAAATCACAACGGAAGTCTGAAAACGGCAATAGAAAGTATCAAAGCGGCTAAAAAAACGGGAGCCGATGCAGTCAAGATACAGACGTACACTGCGGACACCATAACGCTCGATAGCCAGAAGGATGACTTTAAAATCAAACAAGGTTCGCTCTGGGACGGAAGGTATTTGCACGAGTTGTATCAGGAAGCCCATACGCCCTGGGAGTGGCACGAAGAAATATTTCGTGTCGCGCGTGAGGAAGGATTGGTTTGTTTTTCTTCCCCTTTTGATCCAACTGCAGTCGACCTGCTTGAATCCCTAAATGTGCCGGCATATAAGATCGCTTCGTTTGAGATCACTGACATCCCACTAATAAAGCTTGTTGCATCAAAGCAAAAGCCTGTAATTATTTCAACAGGCATCGCGCTGGAAGAAGATATTAAATTAGCTGTCGATACGTGTCGCGCGGTTGGTAACGATCAATTGATCTTGCTTAAATGTACCTCCAGTTATCCCGCACCGATAGAAGAGGCAAATATGTTGATGGTTAAAGATCTTTCTGAGAGGTTTCAGGTGTACAGCGGTCTTTCCGATCATACGATGGGAAGCACGGTGCCAGTTGTCGCGACTGCCTATGGTGCACGGGTAATTGAGAAACATTTCATTATCGATAGAGCAATCGGAGGACCTGATGCGGCGTTCTCGCTGAATCAGGAGGAGTTCACCAACATGGTTACCGCTGTCCGTGAAGCTGAAAAAGCTATTGGCGTGGTTGATTATAATCTTACCCCGAAACAAATGAAGGGGAGAGATTTCGCCAGATCTTTGTACGTGGTCAAAGATGTCAAGAAGGATGAAGTTGTTTCGGCGGAGAATGTGCGATCAATTCGTCCCGGTTATGGAATGCATCCGAAGTACTTTGAGACTATGGTCGGGAGAAAGTTCTTGCGCGATGTGGAACGGGGTACGCCGCTGAAGGCCGAGGACGTAGCCTAAAACAACTTCCGGCTTTCAACTGTCCCGGGCGTCGCGGGAACGCCGCTCCTGTGCCGGATATCGGTTGTTTCCGAGTACAACCGGGGATTGAAATTTGATGTCGCAAGACTCAACCGGTTAAAAAAGAACTGACATGACTGTAAAAAATATCGTGCTGATTTCAAATCAAAGGCATGTTGATGAATTGGTGAAGTTCGAAGCTCGCGGTTTAATCAGCAAGGAAGATACGTTTCTAGTCGTCGTTCAAAAATCGGTGACCTCTATCGATCAGTCTATTCTTAACTCGTTTCCATTTACACGATTCGTTTTCACGTCAGGGCCAGGCGCAATCGTTTCTATTCTGGTCATGCGGTGTAAACTAATCTTCCGGGAATTCAGTTGCAAAAACTTATTCATATCCGTCAACGACTATCAGACGACAACTTTGCTTTCTTGTATCCGTCACGAGGTGCTTAATATTTTCGATGATGGAGTAGGTGTTGTGCGACTCGCCGAAATGGCGACGCGCCGCAGGCTTTTTTCAGCTACCCGTAATTCTCGCTTTCCCGGTCTCTTTAGGTTGATTGGTGTCAGATATGAATACAGAATCCCTCAGCATACGCCGATCAACATCTATACCCGCTTCTCCAACCTGCTGCAACCCTACATCCCTGAAACAGTGTCTGTACACGAGATGCCCTCATCGTTTGAAAATTTTGAAGTGCTCAACTCTGACTACTTCTATTTTCTCGGACAACCATTGATCGAAAGTCTCAAGGTAGACGAGGGGATCGTTGAAGATATTTATCAGCGGTTGGCTCAACACTTTAAGCGGGTGTACTACCTGCCACATCCGAGCGAAAGGGCAACTTTAAGAATTGCAATGAAGTATTTTGAAGAGTCTGTAGAATACAAGGTATGGTCTGACCTGGTTCGGAATCGTTTGATCCCTTCTAAAATAGCAAGTTTTTTCACGACGGTTTTGTTTGATTTGCTCGCTGTGAACAGGCCTTCCCTTGAGATCAAGTTCTATTTGGACGACAGGTTTCAAAACTATATTAGCAGAGATGTGTACGATTTACTTTTGTACTCGATACCTCGCGAGAATCTGGTGATGCTTGAAAGTCGATGAATATGAACCTAGCTTCGATTCTCAAAAATCCTAAAGCCCAATACTCGGTCAGCGCGTTATCTTATAACG
>JAEZDW010000320.1 GCA_023417955.1 Bacteroidota bacterium | reverse complement strand
CTCAAAACTACGAATATATTATCACACGTAGAATTAACCTGCCGGAATAAAGTTAGCGAACCGGAAGGACTCAACTTCCTGCGCCGCTACATTTTTCACACGTCCCCTGTACCAGAACATTGATCGTGTCCGGCCTGTAGCCGCGCGGAAGGTGGAAGCCAGGCAACTCCATGTCCAGGCAGATCGTCTGACCACACGACGTGCACTTAAAATGTACGTGGTCGTGATGGTGCCCCGCCGAAGAGCATGCCTCGCTGCACAGCGCGTACTTTAGTGTTCCTTCATCATCCAGGACTTTGTGGATAACACCCCGGTCGAGAAACGTCCGGATCGTGCGATAAACCGTCACGCGGTCAAGGGATTGACTTACTTCCTTTTCAATGTCGCCGTGTGAAAGCGCATAGTCCCGCTCAAGGAAAAGCCCAAGAATCTCCTGGCGGCTGGGCGTGGACCGCATATTAAACGATTTTAGCAGACGTTCGCAGGTTTCCGTTACAGCCATTATTGCAACTGAAGTTTGAGCAAGTTACGATAAATTCCATTGTCAGTCAGGCTCAACTCTGCATGGGAACCAGCTTCGGCAATCCGGCCATCCTGGATTACGAAAATGCGGTCAACTTTCTTGATTGTACTCAAACGGTGGGCAATTACTATGGAAGTCCGGCCCTCCATCAGTTTCTCCAGCGCCTGCTGCACAAGGGCTTCAGACTTTGCGTCCAGGGAGCTCGTTGCTTCGTCAAGAATCAGAATTGCAGGATCCTTCAAAATTGCACGGGCAATTGCGATGCGTTGGCGTTGCCCTCCCGAAAGTTTAACACCCCGTTCGCCGACAAGTGTTTGAAAGCCCTCGGGAAACGATTCGATAAATTCAAGTGCATTTGCTTTTGCGGCGGCATCACGAATTTCATGATCGGTAGCGCCGGGTTTCCCATAGGCGATGTTCTCGTATATCGTGCCTCCAAACAAAATCACCTCTTGCGGGACGATACCAAGATTCTCGCGATATGCACGTAGTTCGAATGTTCTCACGTCGTGTCCGTCAACGCTGATGGTACCATCGCTGACTGTGTAAAACCGCATGAGCAAATTCAGGATCGTTGACTTGCCCGCACCGCTTTGTCCAACCAGTGCAATCTTTTCTCCCGGTTGGATGGAGAAGTTCAAGCCGCCCAGTACTTCGATTTCCGGCCTCGTCGGATATGCAAAGCGAACATTCTCAAAGTCGATTTTCCCCAGCACTTTACGCGGCCCGGAATACACATGAGCTTCATCCTTTTGCTCAAGTATGTCGAGTACGCGTTCAGACGACCCGACGGACCGCTGGAGCTGCGCATAAATTTCACCCAGACCGGAAATACTAAAACCGATTATAAACGTGTAAATGACAAAGGCGAGCAGTTCGCCCGCGTCGAATGTACCATTGGCTACCAATCCGGCGCCATACCACCCTACGGCTACTATGTCACCAAAGATGGCAAGGATGATAAACGAAACGAAAAGCGCGCGATAACGCGCTGTCTTCAATGCAACAGAAACTGTTTCACCAATTGCGCGTGCGTATCTGCCGATTTCAAATGCTTCGTTAGTGAACGCCTTCACAACGGAGATTGATTGAAACGCTTCTTCAATAATCACATTAGACTCAGCCAGTTTGTCCTGTGTTCTTTTTGACAATCTCCGGATAAATTTTCCAAACAGAATCGCCGATACGATTATCACCGGGAAGGTAAGCAACATGAATATCGTTAGCTGCGGGGCAAAGTAAAACAGATAGGCAGTCCCAAAGACCAGCGTGAGAATCTGACGCAGGCATTCGGCAAGTGTAAAGCTGAACGTATCCTGCAGGGTAGCCACATCAGACGTAACGCGGCTCATCAACTCGCCAACTCTGCGGCTGTCAAAGAATGAGACGGGGAGCCAGAGGATTTTTTGGAAAACATTCCTCCGGAGGTCGGCGATTCCTTTTTCGGTAACAATCGAGAATGAATACACCCGGATAAAAGAGAATAACCCCTGGAGTAGCAAAACCACCACGAGTGTAACCGCTACCTGATCGATCGATTGAAAATATTCCCCTTTTCCTTCGGATACGCTGACCATTTCACCGGCAAGGCGCGGGAAGGCAAGAATGGTAAAGGTTGATACAAACAGAGATACAAGCCCGAGAATGAAAAGCCATTTGTACGGCAGCATGTAGCCGAATAAGTGTCCGAGCTTTCGCAGGCCTTCCTTGTTTAATGGTTTCTTGTCCTGCTTTTCGCGCTCTTCTTTCCTCTTTCGTTTTGCCATACTAATCTGCCGGAAGTAGAATCCGTCCGTTTATAACATACTGCACCGTATCTCCTAAAAACATCTTCTGACCACCTTTAACGCTGTATGCGGACAAGTATGGCTTTCTTTCCTTTTCTCCGAATTCAAGTATCAAATCCCGCTTTGCAGAGAACATAACATTCCGCTCCTGGTAACGTGCTTCGAGCCGCTTAATCCGCGCGGGATTGTTAAGGTAATAGACACTGAAATGCGTCACGGGCGACTCTTCGTCCGAAGCAACGAATCGCCGTACCGTAAGGTTGCTGTTTTTGTCCGGTGCTGTTGTCACGTCAAAGACCTCGCGGTACACGGGTTTGTTGATTATTTCAAGGTGACGGAAGATTCGCATCTCTTCTTCCCACTGCAGACTGTCTGGTTTAAACTCCTGCACGGACTTTTCGTTTCCGATAAAAGCAACCTTCGCCAACGACGCATTGGCAGACCGCAGGTAAGCAGTTTGCGCTGAAACCAGACTGTCGACGCTGAAAAAAGACGTGGTTGTTTTCCCTGGATCTTCACATCCGGTGAAAACCACCCAAAGCACGAGCACGATGCGTATAGCTGTAACGTGCCGGCGGGAATTACACTCAGCTTTCAATAAGGACATTACCGGTCATTTGCTTCGGAATAGCAACACCCATCAGGGTCAAAATTGTTGGAGCGAGATCACCAAGTTTTCCATTCTTCATTTTGGGCCGCAGATCCTTGTCTACGAGTATGCACGGCACAAGGTTCGTGGTATGCGCCGTATTTGGTGTGCCGTCGTCGTTAATCATCATGTCGGCATTACCGTGATCAGCAATGATGATAGTAGCGTATCCGTTGGCAAGCGCTGCATTCGTCACCTGTTGCGCGCAACTATCCACCGTCTCGCATGCTTTCACTGCAGCCTCGAAAACACCTGTGTGCCCGACCATGTCGGGATTGGCAAAATTCAGACAGACAAAGTCTACTTCGCGCTTATTCAATTCAGGGATGATCTTATCCTTGATGTCGTTCGCACTCATTTCAGGAGCAAGATCGTACGTCGCAACTTTTGGCGACGGGCACAGGATTCTGCTTTCACCTTCGAACGCCTCTTCGCGTCCGCCGGAAAAGAAAAATGTTACGTGAGGATACTTTTCTGTCTCGGCGATTCTTATCTGTTTCTTGCCAGCCTTTGCGAGCACTTCGCCCAGTGTCATTTCAAGGTTATCCTTGTCGAATATGACCTTCACATTCCGGAAAGAGTCGTCGTAGTTGGTAAGCGTGATATAATGCAAAGGCAGAATCTGCATCCCGGCTTCAGGAAAATTCTGCTGTGTCAGTGCCTGCGTAATCTGCCGGCCGCGGTCTGTACGGAAGTTGAAGCACAGTACCACATCGCCTTCGGCGATCGTCGCTACGGGTTTGTTAGCGCTATCCGTGATTACAATCGGCTTGATGAATTCATCGGTGACATTGGCTTCATAAGATTTCTCAATGGCTTTCACTGCATCTTGCGCAGGTTCGCCGATGCCGTTCACAAGGAGATCATATGCAAGCTTGACGCGCTCCCACCGTTTGTCGCGATCCATCGCATAGTAGCGGCCAATAATACTAGCCAGTTTTCCGGTGGTGCCAGCCATGTGCTGCAGTAAGTCCCGTGTATACGCAGCACCTGCCTTCGGATCGGTATCGCGACCATCCATGAACGCGTGCACAAAAAGATTCTTCACTTCCTTTGCATGGGCGATGGAGATCAGTCCTTTCAAATGTTCGATGTGAGAGTGCACGCCGCCGTCGGACAACAGACCCATGAAGTGAATATTCTTGTTGTTCTTCCGGGCATACTCGAAAGCCTCATTTAACACCGGATTATTATCCAGTTCATTTTCCTGAATCGCCTTGTTTATGCGAACGAGATCCTGGTAAACAACACGGCCGGCGCCAATATTCATATGCCCTACTTCGGAGTTTCCCATCTGACCTTCGGGCAGGCCGACAGCCAGTCCCGATGCTTCAAGTTTGCTGTTTGAATACGCGCCATAAAGCGAATCGACAAAAGGAGTGTTTGCTTTGTCGATGGCCGAAACCCGCTTGTTCGTGGCTATTCCCCAGCCATCGAGGATCATTAAAACGACTTTTTTATTCATTTCTTTACATTGCTTTTTTTGGCGGCGCGCAAATATAAGGACGTTTA
>JAEZDW010000310.1 GCA_023417955.1 Bacteroidota bacterium | reverse complement strand
TGGGCGGAACAATTGAGATCGATAAGGTGCGGGAACAACACCTTAGTACAGTGAGGGAACTTGGGAAAGATCTCAATAAGCTGCTGGATGCGTCTGAAGGGGTGTAGTCTGCTAAACGATATAAAAGACACAGAGACATATGAGCACACTGGGCGTTGGCCGAAGGGAATTTCTGAGGCTTGCAGGACTTGCGTTAGCAGGATTGGTTGTTGATCCGCATAAAGCGGTTGCAGTTAATAACAACTACTATGTCAACAAGAAATTCGGAATCATGCTAGAGAAGCCCGAAAGCTGGGGGTTTGTCGCTGTCAAGGACTATGGCAGATTGCTCGACGAGCAGATATTGTCGGATGGCTTCGGTGTGAGCAAAGATGACGTTCGTGATATTCTTGGTGAACCTGCTTTCATTATCACGAAATACTGGCAGGATATGCCCGACTACAAAGGCAAGTTTTCGCCGACAATTTCAGCATTCATAAACCATAAATCAGAATTGGATTTCGAATACGACTCCTTCGAGGAACTGATTGATCTCTCTGGTATTGGCACATCCGCGATACTTCGCGATTTTGAAGAAATCGGCGTTGAAGGACCGTTAAGGATTTCTGGTTGCCGAAGTTATATCAGGAAGGCGACGTATTCATTCGAGCATGTCGACCTTGTTGCAGCGATAAAGACAAATCTTAAGGTTGTGATCATTGAACATAATGACTTTTACTATTACATCAACATGCACGATTCCAATGAGGTTGACGAAAACGCCCAAAAGGAATTTGACCGGACAATAAAATCAATCAGGTTAGTCTAGCGTTGTATTTATCTCGGACCGGGTCACAATTTTGAGACAGACAAGGCAGTATTATTGACATATGAGATTTCCTCACCCCGCCGAGTCCGGGCATTGCGTTCATTCTTTATGCCTTTTTGATTTTTATCGCAGGGATGGGGGTGTGGCAATTTGTAAGGACTCGATACCTGGCAGACACATCAAAGCCAAGATCACTTGTTCCGCTTGGAGCGGCAGCTGCCGCTTTTGGTTTAATTGGATTGTATGGCCAGTGGTCTGAGGCTTTTGAAGCAATTGAAATGGCGGAAGATATTTCTCCGGCCATCGTCGCCGGTGCCTTGCGCAACGGAGTATCTTACCCAACTTTTGGTTTCCTGATCTTCGCAATCAGTCTTGTTTTTCGATTCGTGAACTCACGATGAACCCTTGCGAATCCCCGCGCCCTTGGCGTCCTGGCGGTTAAGGGGGCAAACGTTATGCAAAACTAAACACATTATTCCGGTGGATACTTAAGGTTAAACCGCAATTAGAAATTATAAATCCCCAAATTAGAAATCCTCCAACCCGATTCAGGCATACCTTTTCCCGGTTCAGTCCGATTCCGTTTGCAGCCCTCATCCGCAGTGGCGATTTTAGCGTTATCAAGGGCATGGAAATGACAGGAGCGTACAGAAAAAATGAACTTTATCGATGGCTGTTGATCGTCATCGGCGTTGGGGTAGCGTGTCTGGCAGGCTTCAAGGCTACGGCACAGCCATACGAAGGCATGATTTACGGCAAGGTGGTTACCCGCGGTACTTCGTACACCGGGCTTATCCGCTGGGGAAAGGAAGAAGTGCTGTGGACAGATCTTTTCAATGCCGCCAAAACCAAAAACAACTATAAGGACCTGGTGCCGGAACAAAAAAAGGATAATGATTCATGGCTCGGGTACGACTGGAGTTTCAGCAGTATTTGGGAAGATAAAAGGCCCTCGCATCAGTTTACCTGCCAGTTCGGAGACATCGCAACTATAACCCCTCTTCCCAGGTCCCAGGCACGAATCACGTTTAAGAACGGAGGCAAGATCACGGTCTCAGGCGAGGGCTACAACGACATCGGTGGACGTATCCAGGTTATCGATGATGAACTTGGAGTCGTCTCGGTTGAATGGGATAAAATTGAAAGGATTGAGTTCATGTCAACGGCGCCACGTCTCAAGACTGTTTTTGGGTCTCCGATTCATGGTACCGTAGTGGGTATGCGCAAACAAACCTTCACCGGATTTATTGTGTGGGACAACGATGAGCGCCTGTCAACAGACCCGCTTGATGGAACTGGTCCTGATGGCAAGATGGCAATCCGTTTTGCTGATATCGCTTCCATTGAAAAAAGTGGTAAAGGCAGCCTTGTCAAGCTTCGTTCGGGCCGGGAATTCATGATGCATGGTTCCAACGATGTGAACAGTGAAAACCGCGGTGTCTTCGTTGCCGTACCCGAAGTGGGCATCATTAAGTTGCCGTGGTCTGCCTTTCGACGGATCACGTTTTCTTCACCGGGGCGTCCTGTAGAATATCAACATTTCAAGGCACCGGGAATCCTGAACGGGACGGTTTATCCCATTGAAGGCAGCGAATTGTCCGGACGGGTTATCTTTGATATAGACGAAGCGTTGGATCTTGAAATGGTAGAAGGTAAAGACGACGATATTGAGTACATCATTCCGCTGCGAAATATTCGTCGTATTAAACCAAAAAACTTTGACTATTCAATGGTAGAGTTGCGTTCAGGTGAATCACTTCTTCTTGGAGGGCAGCGTGACGTTTCATCACAGAACGGTGGAGTCCTTGTTTTTGTGAAAGGCACGAAAGAACCGAAGTACGTCGCATGGAAGAATATCAATGAGATTGTCTTTGACTAATTTCTCACCAGCGGTCCGGGGCAGACTAGTTGCCCTGATCGTAGTTGCTGTGCTTGCTGTTGCAGGTGCAGCAATCATTATTGTGTACGACCCCGAACCAGTATGGTATCTGAGCATTGGATGGCTTGTTGCAGTTGCGCTTTTAGTGTGGGGCGGAAACAAACTCCTGACACGCGTCTTCGACAGATTGTTGCCGTGGGATCGTGCCGGAACGTTGCGATTTTTTGTGCAGCTTCTGATTGGACTCACATACCTGCTGCTGCTCATTAACGTGACTTACGTTATCCTGAGAATATTCCTTACACCCGCACCCCCGTCAATTGAACAAATCGTCGTCATGAACGTGTGGGGAGCTTTTATTTTTATTCCGGGTTATTCAATTTATTTCAGCCTTCATTTCCTGCGGCACTGGCGAAAGTCTGAACTTGAGGTTGAGCGTTATCAGAAAGAACACATTCGTTCCCAACTCAGCCAGCTAAAGAACCATCTTGATCCGCATTTTCTCTTTAATAATCTGAATATCCTTTCGGCGCTTATTGACAAGGATGCTGCACGCTCAAAGGACTTCATCGCCAACTTTGCGAACGTATACAGGAGTCTGCTCAAAGCAACATCGGGTGACCTTATCAGTCTGGCAGATGAAATTGAATTTATCGAATCCTATATTTTCCTGCTGCGAACACGTTTTGAGAACAATATCGTTTTTACCATCGACGTCGAACCCACGGCAAAGACGCGTTTTCTGCCGCCCGCGTCGATTCAGATGCTGGTTGAGAATGCAATCAAACACAACAGCATTTCGGAAGACAAGCCTCTGATTATACAAATTCTGCAGATGGAGGAAGATTATTTGATTGTAAGTAATACATTGAATGAAAGATATTCGTCGGATGACCGGGACGGCAGCGGGCTTGATAATATTCGGAAGCGGTATGCGCATTTCACCGATAGTGAAGTGCGAGTAATCCGGTCGGACACCCATTTTGAAGTTCACATCCCTTTACTTAACGTCGAACATATATGAAAGTCGTGATCATCGAGGATGAAAATCTGGCGTCGGGCCAGATGGAATCGCTGATCAAGGAGGTTGAGCCGTCTGCGCAAGTCGTGGCAAAGCTTGCCTCCGTTGCGAGCTCGGTTAAATGGCTGGAATCGAATGATCACCCGGATTTATTCCTTGCAGATATTCAGCTCCTGGATGGACTTTCATTTGAGATATTCGAGCGTGTGAAAATAACAAAGCCGGTTATTTTTACCACGGCATACGATCAGTATGCTATTCGCGCCTTTCAGGTAAACAGTATTGACTACCTGTTGAAGCCTGTTCAAAAAGACCGGCTTCGTACCAGCCTGGACAAATATCGAAGTGTAACGAAACAACCCATTGTGCCGGATTACGCTGAAGTTCTTCGCTTCCTTAAGGCACCCCAGCCGGAGTACAAGAGCCGGTTCATGATTCGCGTGGGGCAGAAAATCGCTGCCGTCCCGTCTGAGAAGGTAGCTTACTTCTACAGCGAGAGCAAACTTACGTACATTGTCACGCGCGACGGCAAGCGATACCCGTATGATCAGACACTCGAAGAAGTTATCGAATTGCTTGATCCCCGCTCGTTTTTTCGTGTGAACAGACAATACATCATCACTTTCGACGCGATCGCGGAAATGCATCCTTATTTCAAAGGTCGCCTTAAGCTTGCGCTCAACCCGCCTACGAGTGACGAAGTCATTATCAGCGCGGAGCGCACTCCTGAATTCAAGAAGTGGATAGACCAGTGACTGTCATCCTGTCTTGTATGAAGTTATTCCTTTCTTGGTAAGAACGTCATGCCTGATACCCCGGTGGCCCTCTCCTGTCTTTCAACCGGGAAATTCATCCATTGATTATCCCGGTTCAGTCAGGTGATTGCCAGCTTTGTCAGTTTACACCTGCTCCGTTGACTCAAACTATTCAAATTTGAATCAGATACGCGGCAGATGTCGCAAAACTGTAATCCAAAAACAAAAATATGTTACTCGCATTAGTCATCACCAGCTTGATCGCCGAACCTCCGGCAGGTCAGGACGACATTTTCATGTATGGTAAGATCGTCACCGTAGACGAGAAAACGTATGAAGGCCCGATCCGCTGGGGTAAGGAAGAAGTTTACTGGGTTGATTTGTTTAACGCGGCAAAAACGGAAAACGAAAACCTCAATTACCTTTCTGCACGCGATCTCGATCTGCTGGACGCACAGCAAAATCATGAGTGGTTAAGCGTTTCAAACAACTTCTCAAGGTGGGTCAGTAAGCGGGTCGGTGGTCGTAACGACTACACGCACGAGTTCACCTGTCAGTTCGGCGATATCAAATCTCTTCGACCGACTGGTAGTCAGCGTGCGGAAATCGAATTGAGAGACGGCACCCGCGTCACGGTGTTAGGTGAAGGTTACAATGATATCGGCAACGACGTCGTAATACTTGATAGAGAACTCGGAGAGGTGAAACTGCGCTGGAGCCGGATTGGAAAAGTTGAGTTTATAAAGACGCCATCAACGCTATCCGCGAAATTTGGTGAGCCTTTATTCGGAACGGTAGAAGCTTTCGGCAAAAAAGTAACCGGGTATATTCAGTGGGATCGCGACGAACGTCTTTCTACAGATAAGCTCGATGGCGAATCCGAGGACGGGAAATTGTCTATCGATTTCGGGAAGATCCGTTCAATCGAGAAACGAGGCGGCAGGAGTATCGTCGAATTGAAATCCGGTCGACGTATCGAAATGAGTGGTAGCAATGATGTTGCTAAGGGGCACCGTGGTGTGATTGTTATGAGTCGCGAATTTCCTGCTTTCATTATCCCATGGTCTGAATTTGGTAAGGTGACATTTTCCGATAATGCCGATGACGGACTGTTGTCGTACAGCGACTATAAGAACCCGAAGGAGCTTACAGCACGGGTGAAGACACGCGATGGAAACACGATGTCTGGCAGACTTGTTTTCGACCTGGATGAAGCCTATGATTTTGAATTGCTGCAGGGTAAGGAAGGTGAGTTTGAGTACACCGTGCCTTTCAAAAACATTAAGAAGATCACAACGAATGGTTCACACCGCAGCGTCGTTGAACTCACCGGCGGGAAAACCTTGAAACTTGATGATGCGCAGGATGTTGGCAGGCGAAATCAGGGCTTGCTTATATTTCCCGGCAAGGAGCGAAGCAGCGTATATATACCGTGGTCGGAAGTGGATACCATTGAGTTGACGCAAAATTGAACATTAGGCAATGATTTAGATTAAGCACGTTGCATGATGTTTAGGAAGGAGGTTGCCTTGAAAGGGGCAGCCTCTTTGGTTATCAGGAGGGGAGGCTTCGCCTCTTGGAGGTGAAAACGGCGTGAGTGATGTTTTGTGCAGGGGAAGAGGTGCCTGGCTTTGTACTCGCACTGACTGAAGTCCGTCCTTACAATATGTAGTCGAGGCTACGCCTCTGGAACAACGCTGGTTTGTTATTGGTCAAATAGTGTGAATA
>JAEZDW010000286.1 GCA_023417955.1 Bacteroidota bacterium | reverse complement strand
CTCTCAGACTATGCGAAAATCGACGGCGATAGAACATCCCATCAGCGACCTGATTCAAAAACGGCGAAGTATCAGAGCGTTTTCCGATCGCGCGGTCGAAGATGATAAGATACGATCCTTATTTGAGGCAACGCGCTGGGCTCCATCCAGTACGAACGAGCAACCCTGGGTCTACCTGTATGCAACCCGCGACCAGTCTGAGTTGTGGCAGAAATTTTTCGAACCATTGAACGAAGGCAACAAGTTGTGGGCCAAGGACGCGCCCTTGCTCATATTCAGCCTTGCGCGTCGGAATTTTACACGGTACGAGGGGCCGAATGAACATGCCTTGTACGACCTTGGTGGCGCGAATGCTTTTCTGTCGCTGCAGGCAGTGGAGTTAGGATTGCAGGTCAGGCAGATGGCAGGTTACGATGTCGAAATGGCGATAGGTAATCTCAATGTTCCGGCAGAGTATGAACCGGGGGTATTCATCGCTGTTGGATACCCCGGCGATCCCTCGAATCTACCTGACAAATTGCGCGACCGTGAACATGCGCCTCGCGAACGTTTCAGGCAGGATAACTTTGTTTTCAACAACACATTTCCACCAGCCACCTGAATATGGTTGAAAAGACAAAACGCGAAGAAATTGTTGAATTGGTCAACCGGTTGTTTGTCTGCACCGACGAACAGGATTGGAATCGTCTGACGGGTGAAGTCTTTACACCTATGGTTGTTTTCGACATGTCGTCTCTCGGGGGGCAACCGCCTGCGAAGATCGCGTCAACGACTATCGCAGAAAACTGGAAACAGGGATTTGACGGCCTGGATCACGTTTATCACCAGTCAGGCAATTTCATCGTAGAGTTTGCCGATGACGGTCAGGCTAATGTAACATGCTACGCCATTGCGGTTCATTGCAAAAAGTCGGCAAAACTAGGGTCAACACGCGAGTTCTTTGGTACGTACGATATTCTATGCGTACTGACTGACGCAGGGTGGCGTATTAACGGTTTGCGTTACAACCTGAAATTTATTCGCGGCAATCATAATCTCGAGTAAGCTTATTTTCTTCGCGAAACTTCAGCGGAGAAGAAGTTATTGACGAGTGAAATCAATTCGCCTGCGGTCAGGTAATACATCACTGTGTAGTGCCGGGCATTGAAAGCTGCAAGAATATCGTAGTATTCCTGCTCCGTAAGCTTATGCGTGTCCATCAAACGTTTCTTGTTGTCTTCATTCTGGATGATCACCTCGACATACGTTCTGACCCGTTGGTTCTCTGCTTCCAACCTGCCGATACGTATTTTTTGCTTTTTGGACCGAGAATAGTAGAACGGCAGTTTCTTGTTGCGTTGTTCGAGTAATTCGTTTTCCTCGTCGAACATGTTCCCATAGGGATCCATACGGCGTTCTTCGATAATCACAGTGTTGAGCAATGTGGAACGTTCCGCCAGCAAAACAATTCCTTCTTCCCAGTCGTACAATGGTATCTCCGTTGTGTTATAACCAACGAATGAAAAAACGAGCGTATCGTTTTCCGTTGCCACCAGCTTAAACGTACCCTGTGTGTCTGATATAGTTCCTTTGGTTTGTCCTTTGATCATGATGTTCACATATGGAAGTGGGCTGAACGTCACTGAATCGGCAACCATTCCCGTTATAAGCTTTTGTCCGCGTGACGCTGTCACGGCGGCAATCAGCCACACGAATATCAGAGCACATCTCATCACGGATTTGTAAGCGTGAGAATTTCATGCCTGCACGAAGGAAACTCTTCCAGCAATGCTGCACGATCCCCCATTTCGAAGTCTTCAAAATCGAATCCGGGGGCCACGGTGCAACTGCAGAGCACGTACTCGCTCATAGACGGAAGCAATGCGCCGAACCATGAGCCGGCGGGAATAATATGTTGAAGTTCCTCACCCCTTTCGATGTCGCGACCCAAGCGAAAAGTTTTACTGCCACCTTTGTCGAGTATGATAATGTCAACGCATTGCCCTTCATGGAAAAACCACAACTCATCAGAACGAAGTCGATGCAACATCGATTTTTGTCCGCCGTTCAGTAAATAGTAGATTGCTGTAGAGACATTTCGCGCGCCGGTGTACTCGTTGTCAAGCGCAGGCGCATCTAGTATATGCCGGGAGCGATAGGTCTCGCGAAAATATCCTCCTTCCGGGTGCTTTTTTAGCTGAAGCTGTTGTATCAATTCGTCAACGCGCGACATGACATAATGTGTTCAGGTTTATCGGATTTCGTTTCAAGATATGCGGTAATTCCATTACGAAAACGTTTGCGGCTTCATTTACTTCAATTTTTCAGGAGCTCTCGTAAATGCGAATTATAGATCATTATTTTCGGCAAGCCAAACCTGACGTATAGTTATGAGAAACCTGTTATTTGCAGGGTACCTGATAGTCGCCACCCTGTACATTTCGGCGTGCAACACCAGCCAAAGTGAATCTAAAGAATCTTCCATTTCAATATCCGATCTGCGAAAGATTGAGCGGACGTCTGATGAGTCGCTTGAAAAACGAGTAGATGACCTGCTTCGGGAGATGACACTCGAAGAAAAGATCGGTCAGATGACTCAGATCAATAATTCGGCAATCGTGACGAGTGCCGATTGGGGAGCCGGTGCGGATCTTAAAATTGAGATCGCTCTTGATACAGCAAAGCTTGGTGCAATCCTTCGAAAGTATCACGTAGGATCATTCCTCAACGGTATAGCAGTTCCCGCCGAAACCTGGTATCAGTTCTATAAAGATATTCAGGAATATAATATGCGTGTGTCCCGGCTTAAGATTCCTATTATTTATGGCGTGGACCACATGCACGGGCCTAATTACCTGGAAGGAGCGACGATTTTTCCCCATGCAATAAACACCGCGGCCACGTATAACAATCAGTTTCCAAGAGACATGGCCAACGTGACCGCTATGGAAACTGCGGATCTTGGACATCAATGGCTGTTTGCGCCGGTTTTTGACCTCGCCAGAACACCTTTGTGGGGGCGTTTTTATGAAACCCTGGGCGAGTCGCCTTATGTCTCGTCGACTATGGGATCGATCTTCGTTAAGACCGTTCAGGAGAATGAGAACATTGCGCCATACCGGATCGCGGCAACAGCCAAGCACTTCTTTGCTTACTCGGATCCGAAATATGGCTGGGATCGCGGCCCTGTTGACCTGTCTGAGCAAACGCTATATGAAGTGCATTTACCCTCGTTCAAGGCAGCTGTTGACGCCGGTGTGAAGACCGTCATGATCAACAGCGGTGAGATAAATGGTGAACCCGTGCATGCATCATACTGGGCACTGACTAAAGTGCTACGACAGCAGTTGAAATTCAAGGGCGTTGCGGTCACCGATTGGGAAGATATCATTCGCCTCTACCGTAACCACCACGTCGCAGAGAACGAAAAAGAAGCAACATATAAGGCGCTTAGCGCGGGCGTTGATGTTGCAATGACTCCCTACACCATTGATTTTTGTGATCTCCTGCGCGAACTGGTTGAGGAGGGCAGGATTTCAGTAGAAAGGATCGACCTCTCTGTCAGTCGAATATTACGCCTCAAACTTGAACTCGGACTTTTTGAAAACCCGCTTCCGCGAAACGACCGGTTCGACCGAATTGGTTCACCTGAAAACCGTGCAAAGGCGCTTGAGGCTGCGCGCGAGTCAATCGTCCTTATGAAGAATGAGGGCGTGCTGCCCATTGATCCTGCCAAAGCAGGAAACATTGTTGTCGTCGGACCTACTGCGAATCTTAAACGGCCGCTGGCAGGAGGCTGGACGTTGCGCTGGATACCGGCCGAGGAAGAAATCTATCCTAAAGATATGCTGACCGTGTACACTGCGCTGTCGAAGGAGTTCGCCAGTGTCACACTTGCAGAAAATGTGAGCGATCTCAAGAGCAAGGCATCGCGGGCGGATGCAATTGTAGTCGCGGTTGGTGAAATGCCTTACAGTGAGGGTTTCGGAAGTATTACCGACTTGAATCTTCCCAAGGATCAGATTGAACTGGTACGCGCAGCGCAGGCGACTGGTAAACCTGTCGTACTCGTGATCATTGCCGGAAGGCCGCGCCTCATCACCGAAATCTATCCGGGATGTAAGGGCGTGCTGTTCGCAGGCCTGCCTGGTTTCGAAGGTGCACAAGCCATTGCTGAGATAATCAGTGGTAAGGTCAACCCAAGTGCAAAGTTGAGTTTCAATTATCCGTATGCAATAAATCGATTATTGCCTCACAATCATAAAATCAGCGAAATTCAACTCGCCCACGAAATAGAAAATCCAATTTCACTGGAGGAATTCGGACACGGACTCAGTTACACTACCTTTGAATATAGC
>JAEZDW010000250.1 GCA_023417955.1 Bacteroidota bacterium | reverse complement strand
TGTCAGCGCGAGATTCAGCTTCCCGAAAGGCAGTAAGTATATCGGCTTCGTTATCACCAACAGTTGTTTTTCTGATCACATGAATACCCACTGCCGCAAGTTCTACACTCATCCATTGTGAGTTTGTGTCGACTATTTGTCCGAAAAGAAGTTCGTCGCCAATGGTGAGCAACTCAGCTTTAATCATCGATTTTAATGTTTAATTCGAAAAATGTGCGGCAATAAACGCAATGTTCGTTCGGGAAACGGCCAAAGTATTCAAAAGTTTAATAAAAATCCCGGAATTCGCTTAAGGTGGTCGCCGGTTGCCATCAGGCCACTCGTTCTGGGGAAAACGAAATTGCTTTTCTTTCCTTAATTTACGGCCCTGACGCTGTGTCGACGACACATAAACCTGAATAGCTTATGAAGAGAGCTTCATTATTTCTGCTGATCGTACTCGCTTCCTGTACGTCTGCCCAAATTAATCAAACCCTCGGCGAGGTGGGAAAGACCCTCGGTGGTGATGCGCCGCTTACATCATCGGAAGTAGCGCAGGGTTTGAAGGAAGCATTGATAAAAGGAATTTCAAACGGTGCGGATATTGTTTCGCAGGTCGATGGTTACTTCAAGAATCCCGAAATAAAAATTCCGTTCCCGCCGGATGTAAAAAAGGTGGAGGACCGCCTTCGCCAGATTGGACTCGGTGGTGAAGTTGATAAGTTTATCATGACACTTAACCGCGGCGCAGAAGATGCAGCAAAAGAAGCAAAACCAATCTTTATCGCTGCCATAAGGCAAATGACCATCGAAGATGCATTTGGAATCCTTCGTGGTGAACAGGATGCCGCAACACAATACCTGAAGCGAACTACATCCGGTCTTCTGAAGGAAAGATTTAAGCCAGTTATCAAGAACTCGCTTGATAAAGTCAGCGCCACCAAGTACTACGGCGATATCGTCACCCGATATAATCAGATTCCTTTAGTGGAAAAAGTTAATCCTAATCTGGATGATTACGCAACCGACAAGGCGATCGAAGGTTTGTTTTTGATGATCGCTAAGGAAGAGCAGAACATACGGGCGAATCCGGCCGCGCGCACTACTGAATTACTCAAGCGCGTGTTCGGCGGCCAGAAATAGTGACGGGGGATACCTCGTAACGCATTACAACTACAACTCATTAACCCAACCAGATTATGAATCTTATTGATTCGCATCGCCCCATTATCGAAAAGGCAATCCGTGCTTTACATGAGCGCACCTTTTTTGCCGCGTTTCCTGAACATCCCGCGCCTGCCGTCTATGGCGAATCCGCAGACACCGATGGTCAGGCAAAATTTCGTGCACACCTGGGCAAGCAGTTTAATGAACTTAAACAAAGTGGCTCACCCCAATGGAAAGGACAGGAGGAATCACCTTACCTGCAGGAGCCTCTGGCAATAACTTACCCGGTATACGCACCCGACACATTAATCGCAAATGCGTCCAAAGCATTCGATGAATGGCGAAAGACGGATGTTGATACACGCGCCGGCATTCTTGTCGAGTCGCTGATGAAAATGAAGTCGCGTTTCTTTGAAATCGCTTATGCAACGATGCATACTACCGGTCAGGGCTACATGATGGCGTTTCAGGCTTCCGGTCCGCATGCGGCTGACCGCGCGCTGGAAGCAATAGCTGCCGCGTATGAAGAAATGAAGCGCATTCCGGAACGCGTTGTGTGGGATAAGCCTATGGGTAAAATCAATGTGCAGCTTGCCAAGGAATGGAAAGCAGTGCCTATGGGTGTTGGAGTTGTAATTGGTTGCTCAACATTTCCTACCTGGAATTCGGTTACCGGCATCTATGCGAGCTTGATGACGGGCAATACAGTAATCGTGAAACCACACCCGGGTGCGATCCTGCCTGTGGCTATCGTCGTCGCAGGCATACAACAGACACTGGCCGAAAATGGTTTGAGCGCAGATGTGTGCCAGCTTGCCGTTGATACTTTTGATGCGCCCGTTACGAAAGAACTTGCTGAACATCCTTTGGTGAAAATCATCGACTACACAGGGAATTCTGTTTTCGGAAGTTATCTCGAGTCGCTTCCGGGGAAACGTGTGTTCACGGAAAAAACCGGTGTTAATTCAGTGATACTGGATTCAGTCGGGGATATTGATAAGGTTGCTGCTAATCTTGCATTCTCGCTTTGCTTGTACAGTGGCCAGATGTGCACTGCGCCGCAAAATTTCTTCATCCCTGCGTCTGGTATAAAGACTCCTTCAGGACAACTTTCCTTTGACGACGTCGCGCAAAAGCTAATCGACAACATTAACGGACTCGTGGACAATCCAAAGGCAGGGCCATTTGTGCTGGGCGCGATTCAAAATTCAAAAACATGTGAACGTGTTACATTGGCAGAGAGCCTTCCGGGCAAAGTCTGGCTGAAGTCGCGTAAGCTTGAGAATCCGCAGTTCAAAAACGCGCGCGCTCAAACTCCGGTGGTGCTTGAAGTTGATGCATCCAACAGGGAACTGTTTAGCAAAGAGCTTTTCGGGCCAATAGCATTGCTAATAAAAACACGAGACACGGAAGAATCGATTGCTCTTGCAAAAGACCTGGCGATGAGTCACGGGGCGATTTCCTGCGGTGCTTATACCACAGACCAGCCGGTGCGCGACCGGATTATTGATCAGATGTCGTTGGCGGCTACACCTGTATCAATCAACCTGACAGGGGCAATCTATCTCAACCAGAATGCGGCGTTTTCTGATTTTCATGTTACAGGGGGAAATCCCGCGGGCAACGCGTCGTTTACGAATCCTGATTATGTGAACCGGAGGTTTAGCTGGGTAGGGCACCGCGAGCCGGTTAAGATATTCTAACCACGGTGCCGGGCAGCGTTTTCCGCCAAGGCTGGAAGAATAGCGAAATTCGCTGCTTTTTTCGGTGAAAATTTTATCTTTGCCGTCCCTTTTGGTATGCCAAAACCGGTCTCATAGTTCAACGGATAGAATAGGAGTTTCCTAAACTCTAGATCTGGGTTCGATTCCCGGTGAGACCACTTAATATTGCACGCGACGTCCCCCGCATCCCCACATGCGAGACAAACCAGGTCCATTAACCCCGACGTCAATCATTTAATCTAAGGTCAGAAGCCGACCTGACTTCGAAATAACGTCGATGTAACGTTAGGAATATTTAAGGGGAAACACATGGTGCACATGTCCTTCACACGTAGATGTTACGTCTGAAGAGGACTTCATACGTGTCATGTACGTATCATGTACGTGTGACGACTGCGAACACATCGAAGTTAAATCGACGTTACCTCGACGTCCACAGGTGGTTTTGTGCGGGTGGTGCCGTTCCTACGTTTGCTTGCCGTGAGAATTGTCGAAAGGTACTGGAGCTGCTGACCTGAAACTCACCACCCAATACCGTAGTCCTCTCCATGGTTGCTCGACCCACCCCAAAACGAACCATGCTCCCAGTCAAAATAGATTGCATTGATGGGACCTGAAGTTCGGTCATCAAAGATCAGGCGATAACCCATATTGCGCAGCTCTTTGCGAACATACGGCGGCGTACTGTCGTGAAGCAGGATCTGCCCCGGTTTTGGTTTACGATCTTCGCCGCCAAGTGAAAGATAATATTGATAAGTGTTTACGTTTGGCGCCTCTGCTGCCTCCTGTACATTCATGCCAAATTCAACAACATTCAAAAAGAACTGTAGCAGATTCTGATCTTGCGTATCGCCACCCTGAACCGCGAACGAAAGAAAAGGTTTGCCATCTTTCATCGCAAACGTTGGTGTTAGCGTCACGCGTGGACGTTTGCCCGGCTCGACTACGTTATAGGGATTTAGCTTCGGATCAGTAACGAAGCTTTGCATACGTTGGCTCAAACCAACTCCGGTCTTGCCCGCAATGCATGCAGGTATCCAGCCTCCACTTGGAGTGATCGAAACAATCCAACCGTCTTTGTCAGTTGTTTCCACACTCGTTGTTCCCAGGAAGACACGATTCAAATACTCCTCATCTATCGGAGAAACCGTTTCACTATTCGAGGCCTGCTTCCATGAATTCAGATATTCCAGGTACGGATTCACTTTTCCTTCGAACGCGTAGGGATCACCGGGCGCGGCTTTAGGATCGTTCTTTTCCCAGTTGATGTCTTTCATCCTCGCTTTAGCGTATTCCTTGCTCAATAATGTTTGTATTGGTTCTTCCGGCGCGAAATATGGATCGCCATAGTAGAAATCGCGATCAGCAAACGTGAGGTTCATTACCTGTACGATGGTGTGGATATAACGTGACGAATTGAAGCCCATGCTTTTCAGGTCAACGTTTTCGAGCATGTTCAGAGCCTGTAACATCATGGGGCCCTGTGTCCACTGCGCAAGTTTGTATACGTCGATTCCCTTGTAGTTTACCTTGAGTGGTTCTTCCTGGATTACTTTCCATTTTGCGAGATCTTCCATGGTAATGAGGCCACCTTGTTCCTGTGTACCGCGCACAAATTCGCGGGCAATATCGCCTTTGTAGAATCGGTCCTGTGCGGCATAGATTGCGTCTTTTCTACTCTTGCCCTTTTTTAGCGCCTGTTGCTCAGCCTCAACCATTTTGCGAAGTGTTTCCAGTAGTTCGGGCTGGCGGAAAATTTCACCTGCTTCGGGCGCCTCGCGTTCTTTTCCCAAATGGGGCAGAAAAACCGATTTTGAATATGGCCATTCCTTTATCCGTTCCTTGTTGCGTTCGATGCTGTTCGCGGTTTGCGCTTCAATCGGATAACCATCTGCCAACTGCATGGCAGGAGCAAGCACATCTTTAAGACTCATCGTTCCATATTCTGCGAGCATAGTGCACAGTCCACCCGGTGTTCCCGGCGTAATCGCTGCGAGGGGACCATATTCCGGAGGAAAGTTCATTCCCTTGCTCTTGAAGAATTCTGCTGTAGCACCAGTAGGTGCAATACCGCAGGCGTTGATGCCAATCACTTTTTTAGTTTTAGGATTATAGATCAGCGCCTGTGTTTCGCCGCCCCAACTGAGCACATCCCACATGGTACACGTTGCAGCCAGCATCGCACACGCGGCGTCGACGGCATTCCCGCCTTTGTTAAACATCATTGCTCCGGCGGTAGCCGCTAATGGCTTGCCTGTAATCGCCATCCAGTGTTTGCCATGAAGTACGGGCTTTTGGGTCGTTTGACTCCTTGCGGCAAGACTTGAGCAAAACAAAAGCAGAATCAGGAACGTGTGTCTCATAGGATTTGGGTTGGAAGACGGAAATTACGAAGACTTCTGATGCGGCAGAAACCGCTCATGTCATTTTTCAGGTTGTCCCGCTACCCGTAAGGATGTTTTTTTTCTGTTAATAAATCACACCACAAAATGCCCTTGATTTTAAGGTTTTTGTTTTCATCCTGCGTTGAAAAGCTCGTAAGTAATGCCCTCTGCGATGGTTGTTCCTTTAGCTTAAAAAACATTACATGCCTGTGAACATGGTCAAATCAAAATATCTGACAGGTGCGAGCGATACAAATTATACCTTACTTTGGTACGTGACCTGAACGGAGCGAATTGAACAGGGTGAATAAATACAGGGAGGATGTTGGAGGACCGTGGATTCCCGGTCGTGAGGTGTCGGTAACAATGATCTTTGTTGTTGCCGGAATCGCATGGATCCTTTTTGCTGACTATCTGCTCCGCCACCTCGGAGAAAAACTGTCAATCCCAATACCGCAATTGCACACGCTAACAGGCTTGATTTTCGTCGGCGTCTGTGGTGCAGTCATGTTTATCATTCTTCATAAGTCTTCGACGAGGGCGCATACAGTTCGCGGTGGACTTGAAAGTTTGTTCCTAATGAATCCGGTCCCGATGGCGTTGATCAGCAAAGACTCGTTCCGGATTACGCGAATGAATTATGCTGCGTTGCAGTTGTTTGGGCTCACTGGCCCCGAGGCCGGTTCGCGATTCCTTCATCAACTTGTCTTGCCGGAAAACAAATCTAATCTGGAGCAACTGAAACTTTTCATGGTAACGGGAATGGAGCAGTTGGGTGTGTGGCAGTTTATTCATGCTAAGGGAAGGTCGTTCCCCGCTGAAGTATTGATTTCACGCCTAGAGTATGAGCGCGCGCTTGTCGCCACATTCCTGGATGCGACTGAGAAAATGCACCTGGACCAGCAGCTCAGTGAAATGAATCGAAGCATCCAGCACCAGGTGAATCTGCGCACAAGATACCTGGAGCACGAAAATGAGGAACTCGCATATCGCGCCAGTCAGACGGAACATGTGAACAACGAGTTGATTCTTGTGAACGAGCAGTTACAAAATGTTAATCGCAAGGTAGCTGCAGTGAACGAACGCTTAAAAGATGGCTATTCGGCTTTAAAATCTATCGTATCCGGTATGCGCGAACTGGTCTGCACGCATTGCATTACGCCTGAAGGGGTGCGATTTGAGGCGGAAGGTAAACGCGGACTTTTTGGAACTGACGAACAGGCACTCTCCAGGCCGTGGTTCTGGCTTGACATGGTTGATTGCGAAAGCCAGAATGAGAGGGAGGCCTTTGAGCGTACTGTACTTGAAAAGGGCGAAGCTATCAGTGCGCTCAATATCATAACGAAACACCAGGGCGTCCGCAGGATTCTCGTGCAGGTGAAAATGGAAAAGCCGGATGATCAGACCACAACTCTGACCACTGCCTTCTGCGACGTCACACCGTACTTTGAAGCCGATGAAAATCCGTTGCTCCATGCCCGGACAGCATAGTCGCCGATGTCGCTCCAGTTACTGCGCTAACGAAAACTCTCCAGCCAGGGCACAAACTGACGTATCATCGGAAGGAAACTGCTGCCGTGTGTTCCACCGGGAATCAGCGTAAGTGAAACGTCCGTGCTTCCGGCATCGTGAAACTCAGAAAGTGTTGTCTCAGAATTCGACGCGGGTATGATTTCATCGCGGGTACCATGAAATAATCGGATTGGTATCTGTGTGCTCCATCCTGTTACGCTGTTTCTTGCAAGGGCTGCTTTTAATTCTGCTTCACCTCCTTCGTTATTTAGATCGCTCAGGAACTTAGGATTCAACAATCGGGTGACATCGTTTGTAAGCCGCGAGTTGATTTGCCACCCATCATACTTACCATTCAAATAAGTTTCAAGTGCCGTCGCGTATTGCTCGCTGAAGAAGTCCGTAAGGGGACGATTCCAGCCATACGTTTCGTTGTATGCGATCAAGACAAAAGCAAGATATGCCGGATAACTGTACTGACGTCCTGACGTTACATTTGCCAGCATGTGTTCCAGGTTATACCCGCCGGCTCCTGCAGCCGCCGCAGTAACGGAGAGTTTATGTGCCGAATTTACATCAAGCTCACGTGCGGCGGCCAGCGTTACGAATCCGCCTTCGGAGTAGCCGGCAAGAAAGAGCTTGTCATTGAATGCGATGCGTTCATTCTGCAAAAACTCCTGAGCAGCCTTGATAAAATCGATAACCGTGTTTGCGGAGCTCGTTTCGTCGTAGTACGGATGAAAAACATCTGCGGACGCGCCATATCCAATGTAGTCAGGCATTAGCGCGATGTAGCCTGCAGCGGCGAAGTATTCCATCCCTGTAAAGGCGTCGCCGACGCTGGGCGCGCGATCTTTAAGGAATGTTGTGCCATGCTGAAGGGATATCAACGGTGCGGGTACCTGCAAATCACGCGGGATATACACGATTCCGGATGCATTGACAGAAACATCGCCAAGCGTAGTCTTGTACACAAGGCGGTATGTGTCAACGCCATGTCTTACCATTGGAACAACCGACTGTTGTCCGGCTAGTCCGGCAAAAGTGGTTAGATCCTGAAGGGAAATGGTGTTGACTTTTTCAAACGACAAAAGCCGCGAGACGGGAGCGATCGATTTTTCAGAAGTCATTTCGTCGCCACAGCCCAATGCGACTCCTGCCAATAGCAGGGATATATATGTTGATTTAGACATATCGGGAAAAAACGTTTAGAATATTAAATGTGAGAAAACGGTTATAAGAGTGTAAACGCGCAGGCTCGGGAGAAAATTCAATGTTTACTCATGCAGTTTAATTCAACGGTATGGGTATACGATAATTGAAAAATTATTCGCATCCGTCTTTTTCATTACATGCGGCAAAACCGGTCAACGGATTTGTGTTTGATGCGAACGTTCCACAATGCCGCCCAGCCGTAGTTCAAAACGCAGTTATAAAAGGAAAATTGACGGCTGGAATAATGTTTACATTATTATACATCGACCCAACAAAAAAATGAAAATCTAATGGAAAATGGCTTAAAGGTACTTGTCCTCGAGGACATGGAGGAGGATCTTGAACTGATTGAGTACTCCCTGAAGAAGGCGGGGATGAGATGCGAAACGAAACGCGTTGATACGAAAGAGGAATTCATCGAGGCGCTGAATACCTACCCGGCAGATGTCATCTTGTCGGACCATGCGCTGCCCCAGTTTAATTCTGCCGAGGCACTTCGGATATGTAGAAGCCAGGGCATCCAAATTCCATTTATTCTCGTAACGGGCGCGGTATCCGAAGAATTTGCCGTTAACAGTTTGAAGCAGGGGGCTGATAACTATGTGCTGAAGTCAAACCTGGCACGTTTGCCTTCTGCCATCCAGGGTGCTTTGAAACAACGCGAAGATGAGGCAGCAAAACTCAAGGCGAAGGAGGCGTTACTGCATCAGAATGAGGAGCTGACCAAAATCAACAAGGAACTTGACAGCTTCGTGTACAGTGTTTCTCATAACCTGAAAGCGCCGCTGATGTCCGTCCTTGGCTTGTTGAACCTCGCAAAACTCGAAGATGAAAAGCTGGGTAATGCATTTTCGGTGTACCTGCAGATGATGGAGCGTAGTATTCACAAGCTGGACGATACGCTGCAGGAAATTCTTGACTATTCAAAGAATGCAAGAAAAGAGCTCACCGTAGAAATGGTCGACCTCGCTAAAATGGTACAGGACAATCTTGAGAAGATGGAGTTTATGCCTGGTGCGCAATTGATAAAAAAGACGCTCAACATCGAAACGGCTTCACCATTCGCATCCGACGCGTACAGGATTTCGGTAATTCTAAACAACCTGATCTCCAACGCAATCAAATATGCCGACCCGAATAAGAATTCATTTCTGAATATCAGCATTGTGACAAATGATGAACAAGCTGAGCTCGTTTTTGAGGACAACGGTATCGGTATTGATCCAGCGTATGTAAACCGTGTCTTTGATATGTTCTTCCGGGCGACGATGCAGAAGGAAGGTGCAGGACTCGGTTTGTATATCGTAAAGGAAACCATAGACAAGCTACATGGAGAAGTGACGGTGGACTCAAAACCGGGTAAGGGAACCACATTCCGGATAAAAATTCCCAATCTGTTCAGTCAACTTCAATAACAAAAGGGCATTGGGAGCGCGCGCTGAGGGTTTGGTCTGGTGGTATCTGTTTTTTGAAATCAGGAGCAAACACGTCAACTATGAAACGCCTCCTGATCACAACCCTGAGCCTGGCCGCAACGATTCTTTTAATGGTGGGCGCGGACTTTATGCCGTCTGGTCCCGCTGAAACAAGTATTTCCAAAAAGCATTGCATTGGCTACATCGTTATTGAGGCGGGCAAAGCCGTCGACTGTAATGGCGACACTTTGAAACTGGTTAACCAGGGTGGGTACTACGGCCGTGAAATCGCTGCTAATTAAAAAGTCTATTTATGAAATCGTCAGACATACTACTTATACTGTTCATTGGCCTCTCCGTTGGGACTGCATCGGCGCAGGAAAAGCAGGGTGTAAAGGAGGAGGGGGCTCATCAGGCCGAATATAATTCCGACAGCCAGGATCGCGACCACAGTGGCGAAATTGATTCACGCGTCCAGCCCTCGGAGGATCAGGAAGGAGCACCTGCCGACGCGGGTAATCAGGATAACAATGAACCGACCGAAGAAAATGTTGAGATGACACCTACGGGAACGCGGACGACAAGCTCCAGCGGTTCACCGGGCGTACTCATGGAAGACGAAAGATCCACTGATGGGACCAATACAAAACCATCAGCGCAACCAAATATTGCAGGAAGTCCGGTTCCGGGTGGAGATGACTTCGGTGCGGCAAGCAAGTCGGACGTGCCGGAGAACAAAGTCTTCAGCGATGAAACCCAAAAGGAGACACCAGGTACTGCAAAGAATAAGCGCGAAGAGAAGGGTGATCGCGAAAAGAAGAGTGATCGCGAAAAGAAAAGTGATCGCAAAAAGAAAAATAAAGACTAACGTCCGCCTTTCATATTCATCAAATCAATCATCAAATTGAAGGAATCGATTGATGAGGGATTATTTAGTTTCAAAGGTTTTACGATATACCCGGAAATGCCGAGTTGGCGGGTAGCGTCCCGGTCAACGCGTTCATCCGAAGTGGTGACAATAAACACCTTCAGATCTTTCCATTCTTCGTTCTTCCGTAGTGCGGTTAGAAATTCGATGCCGTTCATCTTCGGCATATTTATGTCCAGAAGGATTACATCGGGATGGGGTTCGTCGGGACCGAGACTATTCAGATAATCAAGTGCCTCTTCGCCGTTCTTTGCCAATGCTGTTTTGTGAAGAATGTTCATCTTATTAAGAGTCCGCTGCATATCGATGACGTCGAGTGAGTCGTCGTCTACGAGCAGGATATTGATCACCTTGTTACTTTCAATCATTGTCGCTAAACTTTAGGCCATGTGAATTCAAAGATAGAACCTTTTCCCGGTTCGGAATGCACACGAATACTTTGGTTTCTGTCGTCGAGAATTTTCTTTACAATGGCAAGTCCGACTCCTGTACTTTGAAAAGAATCCGTGCCATTCAGTGTTTGAAAGATTGTGAAAATCTTGTCATGATACGTTTTTGATATACCCGGACCGTTGTCTTCAATAAAAAAATGGAAGTTCTGACCGTTTTCGGTATGATAGATTCTTATCTCACCCTCCGATTTGTCGTGATACTTGATTGCATTTCCAACAAGGTTGCTGAATATTTGCATCAGCGGTATGCGTTGTGTGTGCAACACCGGCAGATTGGGTTGAACTTTGAGTTTCAGCCCCTGACGCAACGGTAAGTTTTCAGAAATTTCCTGAACCATCTGGTTTACGTCGACCTCTTCCTGTTCGAGTTCGTATTGCCCGACACGCGAGTACGAAAGTATTCCGTGAATCAGGTTTTCGCCACGAACGATACGACTTTTAATGAGGCCGACGTATTCTTTTACTTTCGGAGGTAATTCATGAAAATGATCCTCCTCGATCCAGGTAACCACGTTATCAATCCCGCGTAACGGCGCTTTCATGTCGTGGGACACGATGTGAGCAAACTGGTCAAGTTCTGAATTCTTTCGTTTTAGCAGCGAAAAGTTTTCTGACAACACTATAGCCATGTGATTAAGTGAATCTGCCAGCTTGCTAAGTTCATCATGGCTCGAATCTTCTGTATGTGCGTCATAATTGCCTGACGCGATACTGTCGGCCATGTTCACCATTTTCATAATGCGGTTCGATATCCGGAACGCGAGAAACCCTGCAATGAATAGGCCGGTTAGAATTGAAAATGTGGTCAGGTATAGCGATACTTTTCCGGTTGATTGAATTGAATCATCAAGCACATCCTTACGAATGTCCCTGACGTTGTATTCATAGTTGATAAAATTCCGCACACGCCTGTTCATTGCATTGTTCAGGTTCACTTCGAGTCCCGTCTGCAATTTAGCGCGATAGAGCGCATTGAACGCACGCATACTGCTGTCAGAATTCACGGCAGCTTTCCTGGCTTCAATCAATGGCTGGGAATATTCTGTTATCCATCTGTTGTTGAGATCGCTGATCTCATTGAGTGCAGTGCGTTGCTCGCCTTCGGAAATTTGGGACTTTAAGTCAATTAGTATCTGTTCATTTTCCCGGGCTGCTGAATCATACGCCTGAATAAAGTATTCTTCACCGGAGAGCAAATATCCGCGCAATCCGCTTACCATGTTCAAAATATTGCGTTGAAAGCGATTACCACTTCGTACAATATTTGTCGACATGGTCAGGTACTCATAATTATCGTTCACCTGTTCTGATAACCTGAAGTTGATGTAGGTGGTTATCGAGAACATGCTCAGAATGGTGAGGAATCCAAGGAATATGAAGACGGAAATTCTCATCAGTTGTTCGGCATAGTTAGCACATCTGACGGAGGATCACCAATAAATGACCTGGCATAAAAATTTATACTCAGAATTTTTCAACCCTTGTGGAGTAAAGTCAACAACGTGGAATGAACGCTTCTTCATGTTCAAAAATTATTTTCCATCCCAATGATTTCGAACGAACCTCTGCGCAAATTCTTTTTACATTTAACATGCAATAAATTCGGTTAACATGAGCAAAAAAACCAGTCGTAATTTCACCGGAACCGCAGAGCTTGAGGAACCACCTGTTGCAGTGAAGCCGAAACGTGGCACGAAGAGCAGGAAGGTAGTTAAGGCGAATGGCGACGACTTCAACCACAACGATACTGAATTAGATCATCGCGAGCTGCTTCGCGTGTTGATGGAGATAAGAAACGGGAATTTTAATGTACGCATGCCCCTTGATAAAGTGGGGCTCACCGGAAAAATATGTGACACACTAAATGATATCATTTCGCTGAACGATCGCATGATGTATGAGTTTACCAGAGCGGGTAATACAATCGGTAAACAGGGTAAACTCATGCAGCGTATCGATGTGCCAAACGCAAAGGGTGCATGGAGCACGGGTGTAGAATCACTTAACGGTTTGATATCGGATCTCGTTCACCCTACGATTGAAATTGCACACGTTATCAGTTCTGTGGCGAAGGGAAACCTTTCGCAGGAGATGCCGCTTGAAATCGGTGGTCACGTGCTTCAGGGTGAGTTCGCACGTATCGCAAAAGAAGTTAATGACATGGTAAAACAGCTTAACCTGTTCTCCATGGAAGTGACGCGTGTTGCCCGCGAAGTGGGTTCGGAGGGAAAGCTTGGCGGACAGGCAAAGGTTAAAGGCGTTGCCGGTGTGTGGAAGGACCTTACAGATTCTGTAAACCAAATGGGTTCCAACCTTACCGCGCAGGTGAGGAATATCGCTGAAGTGACAACAGCTGTGGCGAAGGGTGACTTGTCGAAGAAGATCACCGTAGACGTTAAAGGCGAAATCCTTGAGTTGAAAAACACCATCAATACGATGGTGGATCAGCTGAACTCGTTTTCATCAGAGGTGACGCGTGTCGCCCTTGAGGTAGGTACGGAAGGTAAATTGGGTGGCCAGGCTCAGGTAAAAGGAGTTGCAGGAACGTGGAAGGATCTGACCGATTCGGTAAATCAAATGGCCTCTAATCTGACTGGTCAGGTGAGAAACATCGCTGAGGTAACAACGGCAGTTGCCAAGGGTGACCTCTCCCGGCAAATCACCGTGGATGTTAAAGGTGAAATCCTCGAACTGAAGAATACGATCAATACAATGGTTGATCAGCTGAATTCGTTTTCTGCTGAGGTGACGCGTGTCGCGCGGGAAGTGGGTTCGGAAGGGAAACTCGGCGGTCAGGCTACGGTGAAAGGTGTTGGTGGTGTATGGAAAGACCTCACAGATTCGGTAAACCAGATGGCATCCAACCTGACAGGTCAGGTACGTAATATTGCTCAGGTGACTACCGCTGTTGCGCGCGGTGACCTCTCGCGGAAAATTACCGTTGATGTTCGCGGTGAAATTCGCGAGTTGAAAGATACCATCAATGTTATGGTGGATCAGCTTAATTCCTTCGCCTCCGAGGTAACGCGTGTTGCGCGTGAAGTGGGCTCCGAAGGAAAACTCGGGGGACAGGCCACTGTGGAAGGAGTTGGTGGTGTGTGGAAGGATCTTACGGATTCGGTAAACCAGATGGCCTCAAACCTCACAGCGCAGGTGCGAAACATCGCACAGGTGACCACCGCTGTTGCACGTGGCGACCTTTCCCGTAAGATTACTGTAGACGTTAAAGGAGAAATTCTCGAACTCAAGGACACCATCAACACGATGGTGGTTCAGCTCAATTCATTTGCTTCCGAGGTAACACGTGTAGCCCGCGAGGTAGGTTCCGAAGGAAAACTCGGCGGTCAGGCAGACGTTCCCGGTGTTGGTGGAACGTGGAAAGATCTGACGGACTCTGTGAACAAAATGGCGGGTAACCTCACTTCGCAGGTTCGTAACATTGCTGAGGTAACCACTGCGGTGGCGAAGGGTGACCTTTCCCGAAAAATCACAGTTGATGTCAAAGGTGAAATCCTCGAGCTGAAGAATACGATCAACACGATGGTGGATCAGCTTAATTCCTTTGGGTCTGAGGTGACGCGTGTTGCACGGGAGGTGGGATCAGAAGGAAAGCTTGGCGGTCAGGCAACAGTTGAAGGCGTCGGTGGCGTATGGAAAGACCTTACCGATTCGGTAAACCAAATGGCGTCCAACCTGACGGCCCAGGTACGAAATATCGCTGAAGTAACTACTGCGGTGGCGAAAGGAAATCTTTCGCGTAAGATCACCGTCGATGTAAAAGGAGAGATCCTTGAATTGAAGAACACCATCAATACGATGGTGGACCAACTCAATTCATTTGGATCAGAAGTGACGCGTGTGGCACGTGAAGTTGGCTCGGAAGGTAAACTCGGTGGACAGGCGTATGTACCAGGCGTTGCAGGAACGTGGAAAGACCTGACCGACTCTGTAAATCTGATGGCCTCGAACCTGACATCGCAGGTGCGGAACATTGCCGAAGTGACAACTGCCGTGGCGAACGGAGACCTCTCGCGTAAGATCGGCGTTGATGTAAAAGGCGAAATCCTTGAACTTAAGAATACCATCAACACGATGGTGGGCCAGCTGAACTCCTTTGCATCGGAAGTAACACGTGTGGCGCGTGAGGTAGGTACCGAAGGTAAACTGGGCGGACAGGCACAGGTAAAAGG
>JAEZDW010000220.1 GCA_023417955.1 Bacteroidota bacterium | reverse complement strand
GGTGCACCCTGTTCAAGGAGACTTTTCACAACGTATTCGTCGAGCTGGTTTGACGCAGCAATCTTAACATAGGGAAGTCCGGCGTCGTTGAGCATTTGGCGCGCACGTTTGGCAAGGTACGCGAGGTCCCCACTGTCAAGACGGATTGCCAGAAGACGTTTTCCGTCGCGTTCTAACTCCTTGGCTACTGTGATCGCATTGGGAACGCCGCTTTCAAGCGTGTGATACGTATCTACCAGCAACACGCAGTTTTCCGGCCGCCCACTGGCAAAGGTGCGAAATGCAGTCAGTTCGTCTTCGTAGTGTTGAATAAATGAATGTGCCATCGTCCCTGAAACCGGGATATCGAAATTTGCACCAGCCATTACGTTGCTCGTACCGTCGAAGCCGCCTATGATTGTAGCGCGTGATGCATGATAACCCCCTATACCCTGCGCACGACGCAGACCAAAATCAAGGAGAGTCCTGTCCCCTGCCACTTCACGCACACGCGTCGCTTTGGTGGCGATCAGCGATTGAAAGTTAAGCAGGTTCAACAAAACGGTTTCGATCAGTTGGGTTTCCAGCAACGTTCCTTCAACGCGCACTACAGGTATGTTTGGAAAAATGATTTCGCCTTCTCTCATTGCGTGAAGCGTTCCACGAAATCGGAAATGCGAAAGGTATTTAAGATAGTCAGCATCCATACCGATGCTTTTGAGGTACTCAAGGTCATCGGCAGTGAATTGAAGTCTGCTGATGGTTTCAAGCACATCATCAAGACCGGCAAATACCGCATAGCCCCCACCATAAGGAAGTTTGCGGAAGAAATAGTCAAACACCGCGTCCTGTTCGTGGTGACCGCTCGCGAAATACACCTGCCCCATGGAAAGCTGGTAGAGATCCGTGTACAGCGCAGAAGGGAGTAATTCGTTCTTCATTTAATTCTTATCAGGATTAGTCCGATTCACATCTTTAAGTCTTTTCAGTTCAGTCTCTGCCCCATTGTGCTTAGTAACGGAAACACGTTGCGAATGATAGATACCCGTGTGGCCGCTGAAGTAGTACGCCGTAAAACAGGCCACGGCATAGTATAGCACGTGAGTTGTACCAAAAAGCTCCACACCCATTAATGTGCAGGCGAGAGGTGTATTGGTAGCACCGGCGAATACCGCTATAAATCCCAGCCCTGCGAAGAGGTCCACCGGAACGCCAAGCAATATCGCCAATGTGTTACCCAGCGTTGCGCCGATGAAAAATAACGGAGTCACCTCACCACCTTTAAATCCTGTGCCCAGCGTGACCGCGGTGAACAGAATTTTCCAAAGCCAGCTCCATGTTTCAGCACCACCTTCATGAAAGGCGTTAACGATAGATACGCCATTTCCATCAGCCGAAGTTACGCCGAGACCAAGATAGTCGCGTGTGCCGACAAGGTAAGTGAGGCCTACAACGATCATTCCGCCAATTACAGGAATGAGCCAGCGAACTTTGATAAACCGGTTGGCGTAATCGCGAATGCCGTGTGAAAGGTTTGAGAACAGATAGCTGGCAAGGCCGAAAGCCACACCGGCAAGTATAGCCTTGAATAGTAAAACAAAATCGAATGCAATGAACTCAGACGCTGCAACCTGATCCATTATGGACTCAATGTGATAGTGGGTATGACTGATACCCCATGCAGTGCAGACGATATCGCCAAGCACGCTCGCGATAAAACACGGGAGCAGCGCATCGTACTTAATGCGACCAATGGCGATTACTTCAAGTGCGAATACTGCGCCGGTAACGGGAGTACCAAATACGGCGCCGAACCCTGCAGCGATTCCTGTCATGAGCAAGATGCGCATGTCCGCGGGCTTGAGTTTAAAAAGTTTTCCCAACCAATGCGCCATGCTCCCGCCGATTTGGACTGCAGTACCTTCACGTCCGGCGGAGCCGCCGAAAAGGTGCGTGACGATGGTCGTCACGAGAACCAGCGGTGCCATGCGTGCGGGAACGCCTCCTCCTGGTTGATGGATCTCATCCATGATAAGGTTGTTTCCTGCCTCAGCATTTTTACCGGCAAGACGATAGAGAAAGTGAATTGCCACGCCCGCAACAGGAAGCAGAAATAACAACCAGGGATTGTCCCAACGAAGTTGTGTCGCCTGTTCGAGTAGTGCGAGAAAGAGCGCAACCAGTGACCCTGCAACGAGCGCGACAGGAATACACAACATTGTCCACTTTGCAGCGTAACGAAGGATGTGCAGGTGTTCAGAAAAGAATGGACGCGTTCCCGGCATGCCTTCAAAGATAAGCCGGATTTCTATTCTTACGACAGGATTTTTACACCCACCATGTGCCCGTAAAGGCACACAGCGGATGCGTAACCCAAGTATTAAAATAAACAGAGTCGGCACGCGGCCAACTCAACCCAAACAATTGTCTAGAATTTATATGACCTGATTCTACAACGTTGACCGGCGCCTCATAACTACGACATCACGTGAAACCGGCATTCCCTAAATACCTCATTGCTTACAGGTCACTCAAGGTTAAATCAAATCTTTAGAAGAAGGACCCCTGTCCGGTATTTCCGGCAGGGGTCTTCAGACTCAATTACCAAACTTAATATGCATGAAGGCTAACTATTGGATTTCAACCAGTCTTATGTTGTCAATGGTAATTCCCTGCTCACCGAGACTACCATCCCAGCTTCCGACCTTGAAAACGACGTATATTGTTCCGGCAGAATCGAAGGTGATTTCGCCGTTCTTGCCGTTACCGGGAGCGGGGGCACCTTCAATCAGCTTACATCCCAGAACCGAGAGGTTTCCGTCGAATGCACTTGCGCCACAACCATCCCACGTGTTGAGACCGGTGTACAGGTTTTCTGAATAATCACTGCCATCAACAGGAGCGCTGCTACCAAAGTATACCTCAAGCCATGAATTTGCTGCGCCAGATCCTTTCACGTCTGCGGAGAAACGATACTTACCTGCCTGCACATCCACAGCCTGCCAGATAATCACGTTAGTCTGAGCAGTACCTGTGCCGTTGTTTAACTTAAGTGCACCGTCAGCAAACTCAGTTGTTGTCAGCGCGATTCCTGCACCGAAGATGTTCCACTTCGATTCGTCTTCCATATCGCCCCCGTCAATCAGGTCAGCGCCTTCGGCTTCGTCGGATTGCGGAACGAATTCAAATCTCCAGTAGCCCCAGTCAAATGTCTTCTGCAAGACAAGTTTGCTTGCAGAGAGTTCAATAATCTGGTAGTTGATTTCACTTTCAGGAGTCGGCGTCGTGCCGTGCTCGCCAACCTTGTACATACCCATGTATGCACCAGTGCCTTTTACCTTTAGATTGGTAGGCGTCAATTCGAACTGGTGATTGCCAGATCCCCATGTCTGATACTGCGCAGGAATTGCTGACGGATCGTGGCATCCAACTGCCAGTCCGATATCGCCCGGCCATGCACCGCCGCCTTCTTCATCAACACGTTGGTCACCATGGTTATCAAAGATCATGGCACCGTCACGTGTGAATGTCCAGGTATCATTAAACAGGCAGGTGACGTCAGGGTCAACAACATAAGCGCCATCATTCGACCACCAAACTGCTCCGTCGGGAGCGCCAACGGTAAGGGCACCTGCAGAAGGTCTAAGCACCCATGTTTTTCCTTCTGAATCACAAGGACCCGCAAGCTTGTCAAGTGCAGGATTGCTGCAGGGATCGTCATTCTCAATTGTAATCTTCTGAATAAGCGATTTGTGACCACCCTTTCCAAAAACCGTGAGTTTGATATTGTATTCACCGGCGAACACAAAATGGATGGTATCCTTTGCTTTTGTAGAGGTCGTCCCATTGCCGAAGTCCCATTGTTGAAGAAATCCATTGACGGATGTATTGGTGAACACGACCGAATTAGGATTAGATGCAAGCGGGACAGCTGAGAATGCGGGCTCAGGCAGCGGTCCCAACTCACTTTCAAAGGAGTCGGGCTGACATCCTGTGATTGCTGCTACTCCGATAATCATGGCAGCAACAGCTTTTATTTTATAGTTGAATTTCATAGATACATTCGGTTATGAATTATAACGAACCACCGTATTCTTTGCTTTGTTGCAGCGCAGTGTTTTCAAGTTCAAGCAGTGGAATGGGAAGAATCTCATGTTTCCCAGCCTGAAAACCTTTAAACGCCAACGCTTCGGCTGCACGTCCTGTTCTTACCAGGTCGAACCAGCGGTGACCTTCACCGGCAAGTTCCAAACGTCTTTCGTTGAAGATGTTGTCAAACGTTGCAGGAATCGAAGGAAGTCCAACGCGATCGCGAACAGCATCGAGAAGTTGTTGGGCGCGGGTTGCGTTACCACCACCGCGAACAAGCGCTTCAGCTTCCATAAGGTATGTATCGGCAAGACGGATCTCATAGATGTTATGAGGGTAGTTCAAGTCAGCATCACCTGCGCCGCCCCAGCGATCCTGTTGTTTCGCTGCAAACTTTTCCAGGAAGTACCCGGTATCCATGTAGCCCGGCGTGTAGTTCACTTTGCCTTCTTCTTTCCAGCGTCCGATATCAGCAATGGTATGCGGATAGCGCGGATCTCCTTCCATAGCCTCAACAAGGCCTGGTGTGATGGAAAAGAAACTCCAGCCGGATACATAAGCAGGAATTTCGCCTTCAAAGCCGGCATTTACCGAGAAGCCCCTGGGGCCTGCCATCACGCCCAGAATGTTTCCATCCGAACATGCTGAGCAGCCCCAGTTTCCGGCCGACTCATTAGTATAGGATATCTCAAAAATCGACTCTTTATTAAACTCGTTCGAAGTCAGGAACAGATCCCCATAATTCTCGAGTAGTGCATATCCGTAAGTTGGATTCTCCTGTCCGGGATTAGGACCGTTAACCTTCGCGAGTGCTGTTGCAGCGTCGCCGAATTTCTCCTGATAAAGGTACACTTTACCAAGCAACGCATTCGCGGCTCCCGCAGTGAGGCGCGCTGCTTCAGCACCGGAGACTTTGTTTGGAAGGTTTGGAATTGCTTCAATTAAATCTTTTTCAATTTGTTCGTACACCGCTGAGGGAGAAGACTGCGTCACGCTGTACATTTCATTCGGCGTAATTGGTGACGTAGATAATACGATGTTCTTGAACAACCTGACAAGGTCGAAATAAAAGTATGCGCGGAGCACCTTTGCCTCAGCTGTGAACCGTGCTTTCTCTGCGTCGCTCATAGGCACATCAGGAAGTTTCGACAGCAACACATTGGCGCGGAATATACCCTGATAACCTTTGGCCCAAAGTGCTTCCTGCGGTCCGACATCAGGGGTCAGCGTATAATTTGACCAAACCTGAAAATCATTCATGTCAGTAGGTCCGCCACCACCTGCGTAGTGGTCATCCGCGGCGCTGTTCACTGCGCCAAGTTTGGTGACGAGGCCGCTGCTCATGAAGCCAACTACGTCGTAGACAGCAATCAGTCCGTTGTATGCTTCATCGCGGTTCTTGTAGTAGGTAGATTCGAGGTCAAGTCCACGTGGCTTAACTTCGAGAAACTCATCCGAACAGGAAGCAACGAAGAACACTCCCATCCAGATCGCCATGTATTTGATTAATCGTGTTTTCATTTTTCTTGTTGTTAAAATCCGACGTTAACTCCGATTAGAATTGATCTCGCCTGCGGATAGATTCCGCGGTCGATACTCATGACCCCTCCCCCGATTTCGGGATCGAATCCTGTGTATTTTGTAAACGTCAGAAGGTTTTCTGCCATGAGATAAATTCTTGCGCGTGACATACCCGCTTTACCGGAGATCGACTGCGGCAGTGTATACCCCAGTTGCATTACTTTAATTCTGAAGTAGTCGCCGTTTTCGAGGTAGAAGTCAGAAGGATTTGTGAAATTATTATTCGGATCCTGTGTTGATATTCTCGGATAGTCAGCTGAGGTACCAGGTCCGGTCCAACGACCTAAAGCATCGGATTGCCAGTTCGCGTTGGCTACATCAAGACGACGCAATCCCTGGAAGATTTGGTTTCCTGCAACACCTTGTCCAAGCATCATGAAATCAAACCCTTTGTAACTCAAATTGATCGTCACACCAAATGTCCACTCAGGGAATGGATTTCCAATGAACGTGCGATCGTCACCATCAATATCTCCATCGCCATCAATATCGGCCCACTTGAAATCGCCAGGTCGTGCGTTTGGCTGGATCAAGTCACCTTCGCCGTTCACGTACCCGTTGATTTCATCCTGTGTCTGGAATACGCCAAGTGTTCTGAATCCGAAAAAGGAATTGAAGGGCTGACCAACTGCGGTGCGGGTGATTGGATAACTACTTGCCTGGAAAGTCTGGCCTCCTGAAAGGAATTCCACTCCGTTTCCAAGGGAGGTAACTTCGTTCTTTATTTTCGAAACATTGGCGTTTATCGAAAACTCAAGTTCGCCAAACTTCCTGCGATAACCGAGGTCAATCTCGATTCCTTTGTTTTGCATATCGGCTACGTTGGCAGCAGGATTTGATATCGCACCGATGTACGCTGGTATCCGGGGGTATTGAAGGATGTCATACGTCTTTTTATTAAACCAGTCAAACGTGATGCTGAAGTCCTGAAGGAACGTAGCTTCAAATCCAATGTTAGCCTGACTGGTCGACTCCCATTTCAGATCTGGGTTCGGTGGCGCATTCGGACTGAAGCCGTTGGCATATCCGCCAAGATTCCCAATAGTGTAATTTCGACCTCCCCCGATGGTTGCCAGATACGAGAAGTTTCCGATGTTATCGTTCCCCACAACACCGTAACCACCGCGTATTTTCAGGAAGTTTACAACTTCATTCTGTGGCCAGAAGTTTTCACGCGTGACGTTCCAGCCTGCCGAGAAAGAAGGGAAGTATCCGTATCGGTTGTTCGAACCGAAACGGCTTGAACCATCGCGGCGAATGATACCTGTTAAAATGTACCGTTCATCGTAGTCATAATTCAGACGTGCAAACAGCGATGACACTTTATGAAGTTGTCCCTCGCCACCATTTGCATTAATGTTCGTGGTCGGAATTGCATAATTCATCGACGCGTCGTCAAAATTATCTACAGGTAGATTGAAATAGGTTACGTTGGTTGCCCGCGTGTTATCATCGACGTATGCACCCTGACCAAGAAGAATTGTGGCAGAATGGAGATCTTTAAATGATCTTGTGTATGCGATTGTGTTTTCGATCGTCCAGTTCATCACCTGATTTTGTGAACGATTGAAATTGTTCTGCGAAGTCTTCGTGGAGCTGTTGAGATAGTATTGCGGCGTAAAGCTTTCACTTCCCCAGAAAGCGATCTTGGTTCCGATCGTTGACCGGAGCACTAATCCCTCTATTGGATTAACTTCAGCGAATGCGTTTCCAACAATATCATGCGCCCAGCTGTAGTTTTTCTTCCGGGTTTGAATGTATGCAATGGGGTTGGTGATTTCCTGACCGACAGCGGATGAAATTCCATAAGGATAACCGTCGGCGTTTCTCAGTACGCCGGCTTCATTGTACGGTGCAGCTCCCGCTCTGATCGGATCTGTCTCCACCACGGGCGTGATTGGATCAAGATTGATCGCAGAACTTAATGGCCCACCAAATTCACTGTTGGTATTACCCAGTCCGATTGATTTTGTTTTTGCATAACCGAGGTTTTGTCCGAAGGTCAACCACCTAGCAATTTTGTGGGTGGAGTTCAACCGGACGTTAACGCGATTGTAATTTGAAATCTCCGAAGCTACGATACCTTCCTGATCCAGATATCCAAACGAAGTGTAAAACGTCGATTTATCATTACCACCACTCAAACTGAGCTCATGATTCTGACGACGTGCGTCGTTGTTGAAGATATGATCCTGCCAGTCCGTTCCCTTCCCGAACGATAGCGGATCAGGATAGACGATACCTCCCCCTCCGGCGACAGATGCTTCATTTCTCAACGTTGCGTACTGCGTCGCATTCAGGAGATCAAGGCGCCGAGCAGGTGCCGAGGTACCGTAGAAGCCGGTGTAGTTGACAGCCATCTTGCCCGCTTTGCCCTTTTTGGTAGTAATGAGAATTACACCTGTTGCGGCGCGTGCTCCGTAGATTGCCTGTGAGGATGCATCCTTCAAAACTTCAATGGATTCGATATCAGACGAGTTGATATAGCCAATACCACCATTGTCAACAACAACACCGTCAACAACCCAGAGCGGGTCATTGCCATTGAGCGTCGTAATACCACGTACCCGAATCGTTGCCGATGAACCAGGCTGACCCGAATTTTGCGCAACGATCACTCCGGAAGTCCGGCCCTGAATCGCTTGTTCAACACGTGAAATAGGTTGGCCGGCAATGTCGTCACTCTTGACACTTGAAATTGCGCCCGTTACGACGCTTTTCTTCTGCTCACCATAGCCTACAACGACAAGTTCTTCAAGTGTGGTCACGTCCGGCGTCAGTGCAATCGTGATGTCAGTTTTGCCTGCAACGGGAATTTCAGCTTTGGTGTATCCGACGAATGACAGCACCAGAACGTCATCGTCTGACGAGACCTGGATTGAAAACCGGCCATTAGCGTCGGAAATAGTCCCCGTCGATGTTCCCCTGACGACGATGCTGACGCCCGGGAGTCCCTCACCGTTTGGTCCGTCTGTCACAGTACCGGTAACGCTACGGGATTGCGCGAGTGCTTGCCCCCACGTTGCGGTCAGCAACAGGAGAAGAAAGCATTGAATCAATCGCTTTCTCTGTAGTAAAGATTCCTTCATACTTTTTTTGATTTGGTTGGAAAAGGGTGGCAGCGACTACGTCACCGGAATCGTTGCCGAATTCGATCAAATGTATTTGCTAACGTTTCCAGCCGGAAAAATCGGTCTACAGTTTAAATACAGCAGCACCGTCAGGCAATACGTCTGAACTACGTCATGAACTCAGGATGCACTGATAATCATATATTTAGCCATAACACACAGACACAAAAAACTTGCTTTTCCGCGCATGATGGTGCATACCATTGGCGGGGCTGAGCAATGGCTGAGCATGTAACATGAAAGGAATGATGTGTTCTAGCCGAGAGTTGATTGCCAGGACTGCGGTCCCGGCGCGTGATGTTTTTCGAAAAAGTGCCCCATGTCCTCTTCCTGGGTAAGACCCAGCCTTTTGCGCAAGCGGTACCGGGCCGTTTCAACACCACGAACGCTTATGTTCAGAATCGAGGCAATTTCTTTGTTTGTGAGGTTCATCCTGACAAATGCGCACAGTTGCAGTTCCTTGGCAGTCAGGTCAGGGAAATTTGCTTTCAACTGCGTAAAAAATTCGTGGTGTACACGTTCAAAGTTCGCTTCAAACACCTTTATGTGTTCCTCATCCTGCAGATTCATGTTGATTTTTTTGATCAGGTCGCGAATAAGCTGGCGTCCTGACTCGTTTTTCACAACCTCACGGAGTTCCTTGAGTTCATCATGCATATGCGTCAGGAGATCGCGTTTCTTAACGAGCAACATGGTATAATTCGCGAGTTCCTTGCTTTTGTAAATCACATCCTCTTCAAGCTGGTCTTTATCTTTTTTGATGGCATCTTTCTCCTGCAGCAGCCGGATACGTTGCAGTTCAAGTTCCAACACACGACGTTTTTTCTTTTCTTCTTCCAGTTTTTTTGCATTCTCCATCCGCAGTCGACGATCCACGACAAATGCAGCAAATGCAAGTACACCCAGACCCGCAATGACATAGCAGAATACTGCCCACCGGGAAGAATACCATGCCGATAAAATTTCGAACCGATAGACAGACTCTTCAGCGATTTCACCGAGTTGGCTACGCGCTTTTACGTGGAAGTTGTAGGTACCTGCAGGGAGCAGGCTATAATCTTTTCTCGAAACCGTATTCCAGGGTGACCACTGTCCTTCAGCCCCTTCGAGCCAATAACTGTACTCCACATTGAGTTTATCCTGAAACGAAGGGGCAGCAAACGCAAATTCAACTGCGGCCACATCGTGGGGCAGACGGTGCAGTATGGATTGATCCAATGATGCTGCGATGGTCTGGCCCCCGCTGACTGAGTAGGCAACACGCGACAGTCGCGTTGTGCCCAACTTAGCCGCAGCTGAAAACTTCAGGTCGAAACTGTACAGACCGCCATTAGTTCCGAGCAGAACCGTGTATTCATTCAACGGCACGATACATTCCATACTGGGATTGAATGCTCCTTTTAATTGAAGAAAGTATCCTTTTTGTAACTCGGGATTATTCTCAGCTGTAAAAAAATACCCTACTTCATTGTCGTGAATAAACCACGTTTTGTCTCCTACTTCGCGAAGCTGGCGTACGTTACGCTCAATACCAAATATTGTATTAAGTGCTGAATGTGGCTCAAACTGTCCGGACTCATTATTATATTCGAATATCCCGTTATTGGTTGTGAACACAATGGCATCCTTCCAACGCGTTACGTTAATATTGAATGGTGACGGCAGGCCGTTGTCATCCTTGAAATGTTCGAGGCTGAGAACGCGCTCGTATTCATCATCAAGTCTTACTCTGAAAACACCTTTGTAACCGTGGCATATCCAAAAAACACCCGGTTCGTCACCCTGAAGAATGTCGCGACTCGATTCCTGAAAACCCGTGATTTTGTATCGCACAACAAATTGACCATTATTAAACTCAAGCAGCTGAATACCATCATAGGTGCACGCCAGATACTGGTGAGGCCGTTCGCGAATGGGGATTATTTTCCAGACTCCTGATATTCCCGGAACCTGCTCAATTGTATTTCCTTTGATAACAAAAATTCCACGGTCGTGACTGCACAGAAGCCGGTTCTCAAAAGTTTGCAGTGACCAAACCTGTCCTTCCAGCCCATCGATAGCTGTGAAGTATGTCGACGACAAGTTTGCGAGGGATGGCGTTGTCGACATGAGTACGCCCTGGTTCGTCGCTACAAACATTTTTTCATCAAAGATTTTAACATCAAAGACTGACGCGTCGCGGTAGAGCGCGGTCAGTGGAGACGACAGATCGATACAGTCGATGCCGTTATTCAGCAAAGCCCAGATATTACCTTCGGCGCTCTCGAAAAGGTTCAATACCGTATTGTCCTGTACCGCATCAAATGCAACCTTCATTTCAATACGTTCACCTTCGCGCCCGATTGAGATCACTTTCGAGCGAAGGGTTCCTATGTAATAATTCCCATCGCTTCCGCGGATAGCAGATGTATACAGGTTATTCGAATTTTCCGCAAGGAACTTTTGCCATAGTACAGCTCCTTCACCGGAATTATTGAACCGGAAGAACGACCCTTGTTTTGTTATGGCGAACACTTCATCATTCGCAAATCCCGGTAGTAATGTTAGCAACGCCTCTCCTTTGAAAACGCTCATCTCAGCTACTTTGCGGAGCTCCATTGAACTAACATCAAGTTGTTTTAGGTATTCGCCTTCGCGGAAGTAAAGCCGATTGTGAACTACAGCTGAAAAATCATAATTCGCCGACGGCAGCGTCGCCATCTTTCCGTTCGAAAGGATGATCATCATCTTTATTGAGCGAAAGATTATTGCGCCCTGCGCTTCGTGTATCTGCCAGATGTTTTCGAAGCCTCTGTCCTCGGGTCGAAGCAGTTCAACCAAAGATTTGTAGTGATAATTTCCGAATTCGTCCCGTTCGATTGTTCCGAATTCGTTATATCCTCCTGCGTAAATCTTGCCATCCATTGCAACTTTCAGACTCCGAATCGATGAGTTGTTGGGGAGGCGAACTTTGCCCCAGCGTTCTCCGTCAAAAATCAGCGTTCCCTCATTGTTGCCGAAATAAAGAAGGCCATCGTGATCCTGCGTCATACACCAGAATTGCGGATCGCTCTGAAAGTCCTTTTTCGTGTAGTGGATTATGCGCGGTGTACCCTTGATCGCGAGGTTGGATTCCTGCGCGGGTGCCGGCAACGCAATGCCAGCGAATACTGTCATCGCAAACAGAATCTTCGTCAGGATGTTCGCAAAATATCTCATGAAACGTATTTGTAAAGGTAAACTCCTGATATCCAAACAGTCAATATTAAATGAAGTACTTAAGACGTATTAAAGGAGTTAGCCGGTAGTAATCTAGATGTAACGCTCTCCTCCGTTTTTTCACAGGGTTACAATAAACTTGAAAGTACAAATTGACGCAATAACAACCTCTGATTATGAGCAACTTTCCAGGACGCACACACCGATTCATTGCACAAATGGAGCATCGGGGTCGAAAATTGACTGTTTTTCTCGCTACCGCCATTGTGATTCTGTTGAACACTATTCCCCTTGAAGCCCAATTCCTGCGTCGAAGCGGAAAACAAATTGTTGATGGGGAGGGCCAGGAATTCATTTTGCGCGGGATGGGACTTGGTGGCTGGATGTTGCAGGAGGGCTATATGCTTGAAATGAACAGTTTCGCCAATCCGCAACATCAAATCCGGGCAAAAATCGAAGAGTTGATAGGCGCCGCTAATACCGACATATTTTACGAGGCGTGGTATGCGAACCATTGCACGAAACGTGATATCGATTCCCTGAAATCGTGGGGATTCAACTCGGTGCGTCTGCCGATGCACTATAACCTGTTCACGCTTCCAATCGAGGACGAACCCGTTGCGGGGCAACACACGTGGCTCGAAAAAGGGTTTGCCATGACCGACAGTCTTATTAAATGGTGTGCAGCGAATAGCATGTACGTTATACTCGACCTTCATGCGGCCCCGGGCGGGCAGGGTCGCGATGCTGCAATCTCGGACTATGATGCCACCAAACCTTCGCTTTGGGAAAGTGAAGCAAACAGGCAAAAGACCGTCGCCCTCTGGAAAAAACTCGCTGAACGGTACGCGAATGAAAAATGGATTGGAGGGTATGATAT
>JAEZDW010000149.1 GCA_023417955.1 Bacteroidota bacterium | reverse complement strand
ACGGAGAAGTGGATCCTTCATTAGTTAAGCTATTGGACGCGACCACGGTTACCCTATTTGTTGACATTTTTAAAGCTGCAGGAAGACCCCCTTTAACCGGTAAACATAAAGGTGGAATAAAAGTCCATAGCGAGATGCCACTGATAGGTCGCGTGCCGGATTTAATATATATCACGGAGGCCAGTTGCAATGACAAAGTGTTTCTCGGACAGCTGAAAGCGGCGCCTGGGACCATTACGTTTTCGATAAAGGCTATATCAGCTACTTTACTTTCGAAAGCTGGGGTAAGCAGGGAACGTTTTATGTGACCCGTTTAAAAGAAAACGCCACCTTCAAGGTCGTAAAATCAATTGTTCGCTCACCCGATGAATATGCAACCGGAGGCGTTATTAAAGACGAAGTAATTGAATGTATCCTCAAAGGACAGGATAAGCCACTCACTGCCAGATTAGTTACATATAAAGACCCGCTATCCGGAACAATCTTGCAGTTCTTTTCAAACATGTTTGACTGCGATTCATCGACCATTGCAACTCTGTATAAATTTCGCTGGGAAATGGAGGTGCTATTAAAACGGATCAAGGGAAATTTTCAATTGGACTATTTTTACTCGGACAGCCCGGAAGGAATCAAGACTCAGATTTGGATTGTATTGATTGCAAACCTTGTTTTTTTCAGTTATTCATAGACAGATAAAAGAAAGCGAACAGTTTGCAACTCTGATTGCCATGGCTGCCAATAACCTTGGATCGTATATCTGCTTCATTACTTTTCTTAAGACATATCAAAAGTCACGAAGAACACCTAGCCAATACAGAAATTATCAAGTCAGTCTTTTTATGAAAAGCCAAGGGGGGCTTTTTGACAACGTCGGGAAATCCCCTTAGAATGAATAAAAAACAGGGATTTTTCCCGTTTGAAAAAATTAGTCGGATGACAGTAATTATAAATTAGAAATTTAACGAATTAGAAATTTGTTGTGTTGCGCACTTATCAGGGCTTTGATACCTGATCCCGTGCAATGACTCCGTCTTTGCAATAAGTATCCATCGGAATTGTCCGCGCTATGACTCAGAAGCACGCCGGTCAGTAATAAGCCAGTAATTTATCAGGCAGTTATTATCCGACCATCCTGGCCAGTTGTTTCTGCGATGCCCCCAGCGCGAAGAATGACCGAATTAACAAATCCAGAGAAACTGATGGATCGCCAGACTCCATTTTGGCAACGCGCGATTGACTTGACTTGATCTTGCGTGCTACCTCATGCTGAGTAAGACGTTTTGCCTTTCGATACTCCTGAAGTCGTTTTCCCAGCGTAATCTTCAATTCAATGATCTTGCTTTCTTCCGGCGATAAGTCTAGAAATTCGTCAACGCTTCCGACTTTAAATCCCTTTGCCTCAAGTCGCTTCTTCTTTACACTATTCATAGTATCTTAACTATCGTATTGTTTTATCCTCTTCCTGCAATTTTCGATCACCACTTTCGGCGTCGTCTGGGTTTTCTTTTCGAAAACCTCAAGAATAACAATTGCATCCGTATCAATTCTGTAGACAATCCTCCAGGTCTTCCCCGAATCGATAATCCGAAGCTCATGGCACCGTGCTCCAATACCCTGCATTGGTCTTGAATGCGGCATAGACAGCTTTTCGCCTCTTTGCAGCAGACGTAACAAATAGCCGGCTTCTATCTTTGCATCACGAGAAAACGGTGGGGTCTTTATTTGTCCGTGCAGCCAGACTAACGGTTTATCAATCGGACTCATTGTAACAACAAAGATATGTCAGTTTCGACATAATTCCAAATGGTAATTTAAAGGTTCCGACAATTGGTTAATCAATCGAGAGCAATACCGGGCAGAATGACCCGACCAGGCGCCAGCTACCAGTGCGCTTTACGCACGATTCGATACCTGATCCAACGTGGTGATTCTGCCTTGGAAGAAGGAGCCACACGAGTTGTGCGCGTTACGCCTCAGAAGCGCACAAATCAATTGTAAATCAGAAATCACCGAATTAGAAATTTATCTTCAAAGCTGCATCATCTGCATTTCGTGTCACATGACATCTCCTGTGAACTCAATGTCGATGTATTTCCTGAAGTTTTTAAAATCGGCTTGGCAAAACTCTCCTTCGCCCTTTCGGTCCACTCTTTTTTTGCATGGGCAAAGTCCTTCAGGAATTTTTCATTCTGGAACAGTTTATTCACAAACTGCCGCGCAAATATCCTTGCCGATTCGGAATCACTGGGATAGTGTACACCCAGTATCTCTCGCGAGTGTGCCATGTCATACGCATCTTTTAAAAATACATCAGCAAACTCAGGAGCGAGTTCCTGATAGATGTAAGCGTTGATATATGAATTTGCTGCATGACCGCTCGGATAGGCCGCCCAATCGGTTTCCTGCAAATTATTCAAATCCGGTTCAATCACATAAGGACGAATACGCGCATACTTAAACTTCATCGACCATATGAAATAGCTGGCATCGCGCCAGGTATTCGCGATCAGGTCCGCAGTAACGGGCATGTTCTCGGGGTTGAACCAGGTTCCGATTGATCTTCCTATATGAAACAGGTTCCGTCGAAACACCGAATAGGTCGAGTCACCAGGTTTGACGCTAAGGCTGTAATAAACATTAGCCATGTACAACGACGAACGAATGTCTTCCTGCGTGCGGTGGTTTTGCAAGGCAAGCAAGTAATGAATTTCTGCCCTGGTTTGTTCTGAACTGTTTGCCGGTACCTCTGGAATGTTAAAGTCAGCCAACTCCACATCTACGAGGTAGTAAGGCTTACGGCTCATCCTGTACTCCATCGTCTCTTTGTCGGTAATGAACTTCTCCCGGTCAAGTTGATCGGATCTGGATCTGTTGTCCAGAACCGACAATTGCTTATAGTGTCCTCGTGCCGGGGTTAGTACACGATCCGCAATTGGCATTTGCCCAAAGGCTATAAAAGACGTAGTGGCAAGTGCGATAGCAAGGTAATACCGATTCTTCATTTGTTTTTCGATTTTACCCATAAGACGATCAGCCATTAAAAAAGACGCAAATGTTTTCCTGCGTCTTTTTTAAAATCCCTCCGTCAATACCACGTGATCACAATCACGCTTAAACAATGTTTAACTTAAAATCAAAGCTTATGGAATCAAAACTAAATTCCGACTGCTGCGACGGAGGCTGCTGCGGCGGCGTTACTTCCGGTTGCTGCTAGAAACAACGAGAGCAAGGTTCGCCTTGCTCTCTAATTACATCCGCACGGTAACCTGTTCTCGCAAACAATGGCGTTGCCATAGTGGTCAAACTTGATGTGATACGTTTGGTCCATTTTTTCTTTGAGCATCTGTCGCGCCCGCTGTACGCGTGACTTGGCGCCGGAATACGATATATTCAACCTGGTCGCAAGTTCGAGCTGCGACATATTCCTGAATTCCGCCAGTTCAAGGGCTTCGCGGTACTTATCAGGAAGGGTTGTAATCATGTCACGCATACATGCTGATACACAATCGGTGAGCGACACTCCTTCGCTTTCCCAATCAAGATCCACAGCCTCTATTGTTTTCGCCGCGCTTCGAAAATGATCTGTGATTGCATTCTTAGCTATACGAAATATCCAGCCTGAAATCTTTTCCTGCTCACGCAACTGCGGAAGCTTGTCGTGAACTTTAAGAAACACATCATGGACAATGTCTTCCGCCAATGATTTATCCCTCGTGTGCCGAAGAACAAAGTTCAGCAGGCGGTCACGGGTTTGATTCCAGATAGTTATTTCTGATAACGTCATAATTTTATGCGATGTGTTGTGAAACAAAATCCCGACAGAATGCTCTGATCAGGTTCCTCGTTGCCCTGAATTTTTCGAGAACCTCTTCATCACTTCCCGTCGCCTTTGCAGGATCAGGGAAATTGTAATGTAGTCGCATCGCCTTACCGGGGATGACGGGGCACCGCTCCTTTGCATGATCACAAACCGTGATGATAAAGTCAAATTCAAGCGAACGATACTCATCAACGTTGTTTGAAGTATGCGCCGAAATATCAACGCCGTCCTCCTTCATAATGGCAACTGCCCTGGGATTTACGCCGTGTGTTTCTACGCCTGCGCTTTTTATGATCGCTCTGTCACCCGCAAAATGACGCAGGTAACCTTCTGCCATCTGGCTTCGACAGCTGTTTCCGGTACACAAGACTAATACTTTCTTCATACAATGTGATAAACCATTACTGATGCCGACACCGGGCAAACAGAGGCAAACTCGGTTGAAGCTTTCACTTCAGAAGGCACCGCATCCCTTTCGATTTGTTCAAAGTTCAGGTTCAGGAAGAAGTCACGAGCAGTCTCGGTAAGCAAATAGACTTCATCGACAGCCCGCTCTCCTGCTCTGTGCAGAAGATCTTTTACTATGTGCTTCCCTATTGACCTGCCGCGCATTTCGGGATCGACTGCTACGGATCTTAGCAATGCATAGCGCGAGTAAAATTCTAGCCCACCTGAGCCAACCATCCTGCCATGAGCATCGTGATAACTCAGAAAGAGGCTGTTGGCAAGCCGGATGTCTTCGAAAGGCAGTTTATTGCTGCGCAAAAGTTCAACAACCGGGGCTAAACTGTCTTGACTATTGATAAAGCGAGCTTCCATTGATTATTAACGCTAACAACAATCCTTTCCCTGATAAGCGTCGAAAAAGTCACCAAGCATCTTTTTTGCCTTGTTCCACATTTTCTCGTCGATGCAATAACAAACACTCGGGCCTTCAATATCGCCTTTGATCAGACCAACAGTCTTCAGCTCCTTCAGATGTTGTGATACTGTCGATTGTGACAAAGGCATTCTGTCTACTATGTCTCCGCAGACACATGATCTGGTTTTGATCAGAAACTGCAGTATTGCAATTCGCGCCGGATGTCCCAGCGCCCTGGCCAATGCTGCAATTTCATTTTGTGTTCTGGTAAAGTCGTCGGTTTTGGATAATCCCATAGGTCACTTAATCGTAATATTACGATAAATGTTGCGTTCTGCAAAATGTCATCCTGTTCAATTCCATCATTCTGAGCGGCATTGCGCCCCACCCTGCTCTATTCCGCCATGCGCCAGTTGCCAGAAGCCAGTTGCTGAACGCAATTCATTCAGAAGCACAAGTGGATTTCTGGCAACCGATTCACACCCTTATCTCCTTACTATACTTATTCCTGTATTCCACCGGCGAAAGCCCCGTAATCCGTCTAAACACCTCCCTGAATGCCTTCGCATCCGCATACCCTACATCGTACATAACTTCACTAACTGTCTTGTGGCTATTCTCAAGGGCGCGTTTCGCCGACTCAATTTTCACCCGCTGCGAATATTCAAGTGGCGTGTCTCCCGTAGCTTTGATAAACCTCCTGTCGAAATTCCTGCGACCCACGGCAAGCCTTGATGACAGTTCCTCTATTGAAATCCTCTCGTTTGCATTGTGTTCTATATACTCCTGCGCCCGTCTGACCAAATCATCGTCGTGTTGCTTTTGGCCTTTGAAGATCATGAAGGAAAGCTGACTTTTTCTGTCCAGTTCAATCTGAAAGACTTTCGCACAATAAATAGAAGCAGCCCGGTCGTAATACTTTTCAATCAAATAGATCAACAGGTTCAAAAAAGAATAAGCGCCTCCATTTGTATAAATACCGCCCTCGTCGGTTATCACCTTGTCCATCTTGATATCGACTTCAGGAAACTTTTGCTTCAAATCATCCGCCGCACTCCAATGGGTAGAAC
>JAEZDW010000139.1 GCA_023417955.1 Bacteroidota bacterium | reverse complement strand
ATTGTAAACGCGACCGGAAGAAGACACGGTCCGAGCTGGCGTGTTGTCGTCAGCCTTGAGCAGCCTGTGAAGGCGTGGGGTGTATACCCCGGTGGTCAGAGTGGTAACCCTGGCAGCGCGTTCTATGACAACCTGATTCCATACTGGGCGGATGGTAACTACTACCAACTCGTATTCAGCAATGATGCTGCCGCTATCGAAAAAAACTTTCCTAACGTGATGTTGTTAACCCCGGAAGAATTATGAGGATACTGGTTCAAGTTATTGGCATCGTTTTGCTCGGCTACATTGCCGTTACGTTTCTGCCGTGGTATAGTGTCGCTTTTGTGGCTATGCTAATGGGGTATGCTTTTCCTTCGAAGGGAAGTTTCGTTGGCGGTTTCCTTGGAGTCGCTGCCCTTTGGGGCATGAAAATATTCAAGGTTACATCTGTTGCTGCTGCACCACTAGCCGAAAAAGTTGCTGTTATACTTCCGGTGAAGGAAGTGTGGCTGTTGGTTACGGTAACACTTGTCATCGGCGGCCTTGTCGGCGGAATGGCGGCGCTTACGGGATCACTGTTACGTCCCGCGAAGCGAAAGTCGTATTATCGATGACATGATTTATATCGCCAGGTGCATCACATAGTCGTTCATGATGTAAGGCCCAATCGGAGCATCCTCTTCGCGCAGAATGTCAAAACCGTATCGCTTGTAGAAGTTTACCGCCGGGTTAAATCGGTTGACGTGCAGTAATAGCTTTTCTAACTTATTCTGCCCTGCCCGATTGCGGATTTCATCAAGGAGCATTCGCCCAAAACCTTTACCGTGGTGATCCGGCAGTACGTACAGTTTTGATATCTTCCAGGTGTTGGCCTGCTCCTTCCAGTTACCGTAAGCAGCAAAACCTTTTGGAATCATGTCTTCGTACAGGATGATAAACGTTTGCGAACCATCCTGCATGGCGCCTTGTATCACCGGTGTAGAGTACATTGTCGACAACATATACTCGATCTGTCCTTTAGAAAGGATTGGTGTGTACACTGGCCACCACGTACGCTGCGCGATGTCCTGAATGATTTCAACATCCGTAATTGAGGCGTCTTTGATCTCGTTCATTGTTCAAAATCCCAATAATAATCGATTGCTGTGCATTTTGCATCCTATTGCATCCAAACCTGCAATCTGAAAACGAATATTTTAGTAACCGACCCTACATGTACTGGTCTCAATTGGGAAAGTCTACGTATTTTCCCCCCCGGAAAAGTAACAATGGCGGAAAACGTTTTGATTGGTATGGGATTGATCATTGTGCTTGGTTTCGGAGCACAATGGATTTCCTGGCGGGTAAAGATTCCCTCCATCCTTTTTCTTCTACTTGCAGGTATAGTCGCCGGCCCGGTGCTCGGCTATCTCAATCCCAATGAGTTGTTTGGCGATGTACTCATTCCGTTTGTTTCTATCTCCGTTGCTATTATACTCTTCGAAGGCGGACTTACGTTGAAAATCAGCGAGTTCAGAAAAATCGGCAGAGTAGTGACTTTGCTCATCTCGCTGGGTGTGATTGTAACATGGATTGTGACAGCAGCAAGCGCACACTGGCTGCTCGGACTGAACGCTAACGTCTCGGTCCTGTTGGGTGCAGTGCTTTCAGTGACGGGCCCTACCGTCATCGGGCCGATGCTGCGAAATATCAAACCACAAAAGCGGGTTGGTAATGTTCTCAAGTGGGAAGGAATTCTTATCGATCCGATTGGTGCACTGTTAACCATTCTTGTTTTTGAAGTCATTATTATTGGAGAGGCACAGCAGGCGTTGCAGGCTGTATTTCTGAATGTCGGCCGGACGATCCTCGCGGGACTTGTCATTGGTGGATCATTCGCGTATCTGCTTGCATTCATCATAAAGAAATTCTGGATACCAGATTATCTGCAGGGCACTGCATCACTCACATTTGTAGTCGTTGGATTTCTGGTTTCAAATCACTTTCAGGCGGAGTCCGGACTTCTTGCAGCGACTATCATGGGCATCGTGCTTTCCAACCAGAAGTACGCACCGACAAAAAAGATTCGCGAGTTTAAGGAGAACCTCACGCTGTTCATCATTCCGGTCTTGTTCATTTTGCTCTCTGCAAGACTCGAACTCCTGAACATCGAAGCATTTCTAAGTGTATCGGGTGTTCTTTTCCTTCTGGTGCTGATATTCATCGGGCGACCCCTTTCTGTGTTTGCATCGACCTTCCGGTCGGATCTCAACATGAACGAAAAGCTTTTTATCTCATGGATGGCGCCCAGAGGTATCGTGGCAGCATCGGTATCGTCAGTATTTGCATTGCGCCTCGCGGAATCAGATCTCCCACAAGCAGAGACTCTTGTTCCGGTAACGTTCCTGGTTATCATCGGAACCGTTATTATTTACGGGTTCACAGCACCGCTACTCGCGAGGTGGTTAAAAGTAAGTCAGTCAGACCCGCAGGGGGTGCTTATTGCTGGTGGGCAACAGTGGGCACTTGACATTGCTTCCATTTTGCAAGAGAAAGGATTTTCCGTCGTTGTGGTGGATACCAACAGGCAAAATATCACGAAGGCGAAGATGATGGGCCTGACTGCGATCAACGAAAGTATTATTTCAGAACGCACGATTGATCAGCTTAATCTTGAAGGAATCGGGAAACTACTGGCGTTAACGTCGAACGACGAAGTGAATTCATTGAGTGTGCTTCAGTTCGCTGATTTGTTTGACAACAGCAATTTATATCAGCTTGTACCAAATACGAGCAAGGACGAGCTTGAGTTTTCACCGCTGCACCTTCGCGGCCGTTATCTCTTTGGCAAGGGCGTGAATTTCGGTTACCTGTCGACCAGGATGATGAATGGTGCTGTTATAAAAGGCACAACACTTAGTGAAGAATTCACCTGGGAAGATTTCAAGAAAAAGTATGGGCAGGACCCAACGCTTTTGTTTGTGATTATTAACCGTGGCAACCGCCTGATTCCGGTGACGATGAACGATAAGATCACGCCGCAGAATGGTAACACGATTATTGCGATGGTCGACGAGCCAAAGTAGGCCGCGGGTGGTGATGTGGAGTTTGAAAGTCGGGTGCGATAAAAAAAAGAAAGCCCGCCTAAGCTTTTGAAGCTTTGACGGGCTCGTCGGGATGACTGGATTCGAACCAGCGACCTCTACGTCCCGAACGTAGCGCACTACCGGGCTGTGCTACATCCCGCAAAAACGGCTGCAAAGTAAAAAAGAATTGCACGCAAACGGAATAGACAAGTTCTAAAAGATGAACAATTTTGGCACGGCTTTGCAATAGTTTACGTGCGTCTTTTATATTTGCACTTCCTTTTCGAAAAGGGTGAATTTACGCCGGAAATCACATCCAAGACTTGAACTGCTGAGCAGTTTTCTGGATTATTGGAGAGGTGGGTGAGTGGCTTAAACCAGCAGTTTGCTAAACTGCGGTACTGGGCAACCGGTACCGGGGGTTCG
>JAEZDW010000124.1 GCA_023417955.1 Bacteroidota bacterium | reverse complement strand
GGCACGAAGCTTTGGATAAAAACGGAATCTGGTTTAAGTATCTTTTCCGTAAACTGAACACATGCATTTTCATAAGCCTCGTTTGGACTTTCCCAATTTGTGCGCACTTTCGCTTCACGCATCGCTTTGATGAGGTATTCCTTCACGCGACTAACCCATTCACCATCTGCAGTATAATCTTCCGGAAACCCGCCGAGTATGGATTGATACAGAAAGTACTCATCATTTGCAGATGGCGCAGAAACTCCGTCGACGACTTCATGAAATGGCTCGTTAAAAGATATCCACTCGCGAACCTTTGATATCCATGCATCAGGAATTTCGCTTAGAACATTTAGTCGTACACGCGCATCCTCACCGCGCTTTGTATCATGTGTCGCCGATGCATTAAGTGACATCGCCATAGTTTGTTGCCGTATGATCATCTTGCGATGAAAGTCCCTTACCGAAGTACCCAGCACTGAAGGGTCATCCCCTACTTCGTCATGCGAGATAAGTGGGTTATAGATATAGAATGTGGTGTCTTCCACACCTTTGGCAGTCAGCGGCCCGGTAAACTGCATAAGCCTTTTAAGAAAACGCAAAGCCGAGTCCCGAAGTGCGTCGTTTTCTATAGGCGCGACGAATAACCAGCGAAGGTAATGGAGTTCGTCGGAAAGGGATGGCTCGAGTTTAAGGGCATGGTCGAATGCACCCTCGACCAGCTCAAGCTCAACTCCGGTAAGAGGCAGTTCACCCGGATAAATCCGGTACACCGGAAGCGCAAGCATGAATGCAGCAAGCGCATTTTTCATTCGCTGCTGTTCAAATCGCCCAAGCAAACCCGCCTTAACAAAATATCGAATCATATTATCGAGCTCACCGCCCATGTGCTTTTCAAGAATAAGTTTCTTGTTGCGCTGCACTAATTCTTCGTACGGGGGCACATCCGTAACAAGTGTCTGATAAAATTCGATCAGACGCTCCGAACCTTTTGAATCGGTAAAAAGCTTGTTTAACGTCGAAAGGAACTCGTACCCACTCGTGCCCTGGATCGGCCAAGCTTCCGGGAGAACTTCATCGGACTCGAGAATCTTTTCGGCGATGATGTAACAATCATCTCCGAGCAGCTTCCGAAGGCGTTCAAGATATTCTGCGGGGTCATTCAATCCGTCGATGTGATCAATACGAACACCCTGAATCATACCTTCGCTAAAGAGGTGTCGAACCAATTTATGATAATCGTCAAAGACAAATTGATCGCCCATACGGAGACAGATCAACGAGTTCACAGTGAAGAATCGGCGGTAGTTAATTTCACGCTCTGTATTCTTCCAGAAGGTCAAGCGATAGTGTTGCATATTCAAAATCTGCAACATCAACGACTCATTTTTGCTCACTTCCGTCAACAACGCAGAAAGCACGGGAATAAGGCCGCGTTCTTCAATCTTTTGCCGCCACGTTGTCTTAAAGCGCAACCACTCTTCCATGGTCTGCTGCTTCTGCGAGGTCTCGTGCATATCCAGCAAAGCCTCTCTTAAATGATTCAATGTTCCTGTACGCGACGCGAGGAATTCGTAAGTCGATCCGTTTACCGGATAATCATTGTCAAAATAAGAAAGAGAAATACCGCTCTCGTTGACTGACAGGTTGACCTCTCCATCCCGAAGGCATTCACTAATTTCTTTCCCGAGAAAAGGCACCATCAGTTTCCCATGCAGTTCTTTACTTTCATGTTCCCAATCAATATCAAAATACCTGTAGTACGGCGAAACGGATCCGCGTTCGAGAACATCCATGAGCCGTGTGTTGTGCGTGCTGAATGCCATGTGATTGGGGACGATGTCCTGAATCCAGATAATGTCTTTCTCACGGAGCAGTTCAAAGATTTCGCGCATCTCCTTTCGTGTACCAACTTCCGGGTTTATTCGATTTGGATCCGTCACGTCATAGCCGTGCATGCTTCCCGGCGTTGCACTCCCGATCGGCGCGGCATAAATAGCTGATATCCCAAGTTCATGGAGATAATGAATAATCGCCTTTAACTCCTCAAAGGAAAACTGCTGATGAAGCTGGACGCGATAAGTAGATGATGGTATTCGCATTGATTAGTATTCAAAAATGACAACCGACTCCGGATGCAGCAGAATCTCCTGATGATTGTTGAAGGTTGAAAAAGTAATCTCCCCCGGGCCGAGCCATTCCATTGCGGAGGAATCAAAAATTTTCTTCGACGGCGGCGTTGCGGAAGACGGCAACACAAACGGCGACGGACTTTTGCCAAAATTCATTACGACCAATATCCGGTCGGTGGAAAATGATCTGTCGAAGGCAATCACCTGGCCCTTCCCGGTTTCATGCACTTTCATGCTATCCGGCTGCCTCCCCTGGCAGGCGATACGCTTCTTTCGAAAATGAATCAGGGTCTTGTAATAGTCGAGCAATCTCTGCTGATACTTGTCTTTGCTGTAATCCCAACTGAGGATGCACTTCCGAAAAGTTTCTTCGCCCTGGGGATCGGGCACTGGCTTATCCCAGTTGAAATAGGCGAACTCGCGTTTCCGGCCTTCGCGAACCAATTCAACAAGTTTCTCATCCGTATGGCTGATGAAATACTGAAACGGTCTCTTCTCACCATACTCTTCACCCATAAACAACATAGGAACCTGCGGAGCGAGGAGATATGCGGCCGCCGTCACTTTCAAACCTTCGAATGACAATTGATTGGTGAGGCGATCTCCGGCGAGACGATTACCTACCTGGTCATGATTCTGCGCAAACACAATAAACTGGCCGAAGTGTGTCTTCTCGGGAGAAGCGCCGAAGTGTTTCTTCCGGTGAACTGAGTATTCGCCGGTGTAGACATAAGACCGTTGCAAGGCTTTCGCAAGATGATCGATTTCACCAAAATCCTCATAATAACCGTTGACTTCTCCGGTAACTACAGAATGCAACGCATGATGAAACTCATCGATCCATTGTCCGTCAAGTCCAAGTCCGCCCTCTTCCTGAGTTATGATGTACTTCGGGTTGTTCAGATCAAATTCCGCGATGAGCACTTTTTCAACTCCCGTTTCAGCCTGAAGTGATTTCACTGTTTTTACCAATTCGGCAATGAAATGATTGGCACTGAAATCCCAGATCGCGTGAACAGCATCAAGACGCAATCCGTCTATGTGAAATTCATCAAGCCACATCAGCGCGTTCTGCCAGTAAAAGTTTCTGACGCCATCGCAATAAGCATCGTCGAAGTTGATTGCTTTACCCCAAAACGTTCGGTACTTTTCTGTGAAGTAAGGGCCAAACGATTCAAAATAATTTCCTTCCGGGCCCTGATGATTATACACGACGTCAAGGATGATCGCGATACCACGTTCGTGCGCAGCGTTCACAAGTTTTTTCAGCTCATCGGGACCGCCATAAGAATCCTGCACGGCATACGGATACACGCCATCGTAACCCCAGTTTCGCGAACCAGGGAACTGCGCCACCGGCATTATTTCGATGGCATTTACACCAAGCTCGGCGAGGTAGTCAAGTTTTTCGGTAACGCCGGCAAAAGTTCCCGCGTCGGAGAACGTTCCAACGTGAACTTCGTAGATGATCATGTCTTTCAGTGGCACGCCCTTCCAATGTTGGTCTGTCCACTGCTGCCACGCATCCGGAATTGCCGAAAAGCCATGAACGCCGTCTGGTTGAGCGCGTGACGCGGGATCTGGAAATATGCCGTCTTCGTCAAGTTGATAAGCGTAACGCGCGTCCGGAGCGATGTCATTCATCATCGTTGTCCAGAACCCCCGGGTATCACTCGTCATTGCGTGGAATGATCGGTGGCCGTTAACTTCAAGAACGAGATTTACATTCCGCCTGAGCGGAGCCCATACAGTGAATGTGCAGGATTGATCAGGTCGGCGGAAGGCTCCTATCCTTGGGTAGATGTAGTTCATCAGCAAATTTCCTTTTGCAAAATGAAATGTCGTGCCAGACGAACGATATCATCCGACAAATGTTGACTAAGTAGCAGGCACCGGTTTTTACCCGACAGTACTGCCACGATGAAAAATAAACAATAGCAGATCCCTTATTCGACAACCTAACCATTGTATCTTGAATGAATTCTGAAACAAGGCTGTTCTTCCGATTTAAAAACCTTTTAGGGATATGAGAGTACTCATGTTCGGTTGGGAATTTCCACCTGAAATATCAGGTGGGCTTGGCACTGCTTGCTTTGGCATGACTAAGGCGCTTACGTCGGAAAACGTGGACGTAATCTTTGTAGCTCCAAAGCTTTCAGGGTCGGAAGAGAGGACAGGTGCTCAGCTTATGAGCGCCTCTGATATTGATTTACCGTTGCCGATTCAAAAGCAGAAACGTGTGAAGGTGATCCAGAAGAAGGAAGAGATCGTCCTTCGAAAGCGCGGGCCTCGAATCGTTGCCGAACAATCAATGGAAAACGTCACCAAGGTATTGGTCGAATCGCCACTCGATCCATATGCACAGCCGTCGATTACACATCAGACGTGGCCTCTGGAGTCGTGGAACTATGTGTTGCAGCAACAGCGCCCGGAACTGGAGACCGTTCACCGCACGGTAGAACAAGAGGAAACTATCAAGACGTATCGCTATCCGTTCAAGGGTGGCTATGGAGAAAACCTCGTGGAAGAAGTTGTCGAATATGCAGGTGCTGCCGCAGAGATAGCACGCCGGTTTAAGCACGACATCATTCACGTTCACGACTGGATGACGTTTCGCGCGGGCATAGCCGCAAAGAAAGCCAGTCGCAAACCGTTGATCGTGCATGTGCACGCAACTGAGTTCGACCGGTCGGGATGCCTTTATGGTCCTGTATACGAAATTGAGAAGGAAGGCCTGGAAGCGGCAGACCGGGTCGTTGCAGTCAGCAACTGGACTAAAGAGATTTTGGTCAATCAGTATGGCGCCAATGCGGACAAGATCTCTGTCGTCCATAACGGGATATTCCGTTCTGCGACGCCGGGTAAGGAGGCGCCGGTGACTGGTTCGCACGTTGTAACGTTCCTAGGACGGATAACACATCAGAAAGGTCCCGCATATTTTGTTGAGGCGGCGCGGAAGGTCGCAGAACAATTTCCTGAAGCGCATTTTATTGTGGCGGGCTCTGGGGACCTTCTTCCACAAACGATAGAGCGTGTCGCACAACTAAGACTGTCGCAGAAGTTTCATTTCACGGGATTTCTGAACCGTGAATACATCGAACGCATCTGGTCGATATCTAATGTATACGTAATGCCTTCAGTGTCGGAACCATTTGGGATAACGCCACTTGAAGCGATTCAGGCTGGTGTACCTGTGATCATTTCAAACCAAAGCGGCGTCGCTGAAGTTATGCCCGACGCATTGAAGGTTGACTTCTGGGACGTAGAGGCACTGGCAGACGCTATCTGCAGCGTACTGAATTATAAAAGTCTTTCAACAATGCTCTCGCGACGCGGTGACAAGCAGATCGATAACCTTTCATGGAGTCGTACAGCTCAAAAACTTAAAACTCTCTACAATGAACAAACCAAATCGAAACGCTGACCGGAAAAATCTGGTGTTGTATTTTCAAGTTCACCAGCCTATGCGGCTGAACCGGTTTACGTTCTTCGACATTGGGTCAGGAAAGTCGTACTTCGACGATTCCCTGAATGACGAAATCATAGACAGGATTGCCCGTGCATGTTACCTTCCAGCGAACATGCTGCTGCTCAAACTGATCAAAAAATACCCTGGAATAAAAGCCGCCTTTTCAATCTCAGGTCTGACACTTGAAAAACTGGACCAGGTAGCACCGGAAGTATTATACAGCTTCCGTGCACTTGCTGAAACCGGTGCTGTTGAGTTCCTGGGTGAAACGCAGTATCATTCACTCGCGTGCATGATACCCGGCGATGAATTTGAAAAGCAGGTTGAGGAACATCGTAAAAAACTTGCCCACTACATTGGTGTCACGCCGAAAGTATTTCGAAATACGGAACTCATTTACAACGACGACATTGCACGGCGCGCGGCGTCACTTGGATTCAACGGCGTTTACTGCGACGGCATTGAAAAAATTCTCGGCTACCGAAGTCCGCACCACGTGTATTCCGCGCCTGAAAATCGCTTACCGATCCTGCTAAGAAATTACCGTCTTAGTGATGACATCGCTTTCCGCTTTTCAGAGCAATCACTCCCAGTGGAAAAATATGTTTCGTGGCTGAAGGGACTTCCTCCCGAGCAAACATTGATCAACGTCGCACTTGATTATGAAACGTTTGGCGAGCACAAGAAAAAGTCATCAGGCATTTTCACATTCCTGGAGGAGCTTCTCGTACGTGCAGCGAAGGACAAGAGCTTGGTGATGCGTACACCGTCAGAAGCAATTTCACAGGAAACCCCTAAGGGAACACTCTCCGTTCCTGTTCACGTATCATGGGCTGATCGTGAGCGCGATCTTAGTGCCTGGCTTGGCAATCCCATTCAACAGGACGCATTTGATACATTGATTGCCATCGGAGATGACGTAAAAAAGACGAATGACCCACTGCTCTTAAAATGCTGGCGGCTCCTTCAAACCAGCGACCACTATTATTATATGTCGACAAAAGATGGAGATGATGGCAATGTACACGCGATGTTCAGTCCCTACCCGTCTCCATACGAGGCATTTATCAACTACATGAATGTGTTATCAGACTTCAAGCTGATCGTGAACAGGAAGCTGAATGCATTAAATGAAAAACAAAAGAATGACGCTTTATTGATACAGGGTTCGCGGCGGCTGGAACGACCCCGGATACTGTAAGGCACAAGGTTTTTGAATACCCCGGAAAACATTATTCATTTGGAATACAACGCATTTCCGGGGAAGCCTTATCCCCTTGGCGCAAACTGGGATGGCGCCGGAGTAAATTTTGCCCTTTTTGCAGATAACGCCACCGCCGTCGAACTATGCCTTTTCGACGACAACGATGACGCACGCGAAGTTGCACGAATCAAATTAACAGAACGTACCCATCACGTTTGGCACGCCTATATCGAAGGTGTTGGTCCCGGTCAATTGTATGGCTACCGTGTACATGGACCGTACGAACCGGGTAACGGTCATCGGTTTAACCCGAATAAACTGCTCATTGATCCATACGCTAAGGCTATTGCGGGTACCATCAATTGGAGCGACGCGCTTTTCGGTTATACAATCGGCCACCCCGATGAAGACCTTAGCTTCGATGAAGTCGACAGCGCACCATACCTGCCCAAGTGCGTCGTAATCAATCCGGAATTCGATTGGGAAGGTGACAAACCAAAATATCTTCCGTATCACAAGTCTATCATTTACGAAACACACGTCAAAGGCTTTACGAAAACGCATCCGGACATTCCGGAAAATATTCGCGGTACTTATGCTGCCCTTGCACACCCTGTAACGATTCAATATCTGCAAGAACTGGGTGTCACTGCGGTAGAACTCATGCCCGTACATCACTTCATTTCCGACAGGCATTTGCAGGAACGCGACCTGACCAACTATTGGGGATACAACACGATCGGATATTTTGCTCCTGACGTCCGGTATTGCAGCAGTGGCGTTCGCGGAGAACAAGTGAACGAGTTCAAGATGATGGTCAAAGAGCTACACAAGGCCGGCATCGAAGTGATACTCGACGTTGTTTACAATCATACCGGTGAAGGTAATCACCTGGGGCCCACACTTTCCTTCCGTGGAATTGACAATGCTTCCTACTACAGACTCACGGAAGACAAGCGATACTACATGGACTACACCGGTACCGGCAATACACTCAATGCAAATTTACCGAATGTATTACGCCTCATGATGGACAGCCTCCGTTACTGGATCCTTGAGATGCACGTCGATGGATTCCGGTTTGATCTCGCTTCGACTCTTGCCCGTGAGTTGCATGAAGTCAACCGTTTAAGTGCATTCTTTGATATCATCCATCAGGACCCCGTCATCTCCCAGGTAAAACTAATAGCGGAACCGTGGGATATCGGCGAAGGCGGTTATCAGGTTGGCAAGTTCCCTCAGGGTTGGGCTGAATGGAATGGTCTGTACAGAGATTGTTTACGCGACTTCTGGCGCGGTGCAGACAGTATACTGGGTGAATTCGCCGCAAGATTCACAGGTAGTCCTGACTTGTATGAAGGCGACTACCGGCGCCCTACGGCCAGCATCAATTTTATCACGGCTCACGATGGATTCACAATGAATGATCTTGTATCATATAATCATAAACACAACAAGGCCAATCACGAAGACAATCAGGATGGTGAGAGTCATAATCGTTCGTGGAACTGCGGCCATGAAGGTCCATCGCGTGATCCGGAAATCGTCAGGCTGCGCCAGCAACAAAAACGAAATCTCCTGACAAGTCTTTTCCTGTCACAAGGTGTTCCAATGCTCGTTGCCGGTGATGAAATCAGCCGGACGCAGAAAGGGAACAACAATGCATATTGTCAGGATAACAGTATATCATGGTTGAATTGGAAAAAAGCAGATAATGACTTACTGGGTTTTACGCGTCAACTAATCAAATTCAGAAAAAGTCATCCCGCATTCTGCCGCCGGCGTTGGTTTCAGGGGCAACCTATAAAAGGCGCTGGTCTTGAAGACATCGCGTGGTTTCTTTTTGATGGCACCGAGATGTCGGAAGAACACTGGACCACAGGTTACGCAAAAACGCTCGGGGTATTTCTCTTTGGACGAGGCATACATGCAGTCGGGCCGCGTGGTGAGCAAATGATTGACGACAGTTTTTACATTATCTTCAACGCGCATCACGAAGGTCTGGACTTCGTTTTGCCTTCTGAAAAATATGGGCAGGAATGGACCAAAATAATCGACACAACTACGAATGAAATCGGTCCAACAGAAACCTATAAAGCTCTTGACAAGGTTCACGTGTCTGGCCGTTCAATTGTGTTACTGAGTCATCCTGCATAAAGTACTTTTAAGAATGATTGATTTCAACGGCAGGGCAGCGGGCATATTGCTTCACATAACTTCTCTGCCGGGATCATATGGTTGCGGTGACCTCGGTTATGAAGCAAGAGCTTTCGCAGATTTTCTCGTGGATGCCGGTCAACGATTCTGGCAGGTTCTGCCTTTGAATCCAACAGAAAAAGGGACTGGCTACTCACCGTACAGTTCGTACTCAAGTTTCGCTGGAAACCCGCTTCTGATCAGCCCGGAACAACTGCGCGATGCGGGATGGCTTGACAGCAAAGAAGTGGCACGACATCGCGCCAGGTCATCATCGCGTGCAAGATTTTTGGAAGCAGAAAAAATAAAAGCCTCGTTATTCGACCGCGCTTATACTACGTTCGCGTCTTCGGGAAATAAGCGTGCGAAACGAGAGTTCGCGAATTTCTGCGAACGTGAACGCATATGGCTCGACGATTTCGCACTATTTGTCGTGTTAAAGCAATCGCAGGAAGGGAAACCGTGGATCGAATGGCCGGATCCATTTAAAAACCGAAACGCTTCTGCGCTAAAAGAAGCGTCGCGCAAGTATCGCAGCGCGCTCGAAAAAATCAAATGGCTGCAATACTGCTTTTTCAAACAATGGTTTGAACTTAAGGAATACTGCAACGAAAGAGGCATACGCCTGCTCGGAGACCTGCCTTTTTATGTAAGCCATGATTCCGCAGACGTTTGGGCAAACCGTGAAATATTCAGCATCGACAAGAAGGGCCATCCGGTTCTTGTTGCCGGTGTTCCGCCGGATTACTTTAATTCCGATGGTCAGCTTTGGGGCATGCCTGTTTTCCGGTGGGATGTTTTAAAGGAAGACAGCTACGCGTGGTGGGTCCGTCGATTCCAAAAGAACATTGAACTATTTGACGTCTTGCGTCTCGATCATTTCCGGGCGTTTGCAGATTACTGGGCAGTCCCGGCAAGAGAAAAAACGGCAAGAAACGGAAAGTGGAGAGCAGGACCAGGAGTAGAATTATTTCACGTTGCCCTGAGAAAACTCGGGCGCCTTCCTTTTGTGGCTGAAGACCTCGGTGACATCAACGAGAAAGTCTTTCAATTGCGCGACGCCTTCCAATTTCCGGGAATGAAGGTTTTACACTTTGCATTCGCAGACAACCTTCCGGTTTCCGACTACATCCCCCACAACTATGCCCCAAACTTCGTGGTATACACCGGCACACACGACAACAACACGACGAAAGGCTGGTATCGGAAAGAAATTAGCAAGGTTGAAAAACGAAATCTGCAACGCTATTTTGAAGGTATTGCGATAACAGAAAACAATATACACCGCCACCTTATCCGGCTCGCTTACGCTTCGGTAGCAAAACTCGCGATCATTCCTTTTCAGGACGTGCCCGGTCTCGACGAATCGTCCCGGTTCAATGCACCCGCGACGGTTGAAAACAACTGGCTTTGGCGCATGAACCAGCGACAGATGAGCACCAGGTCATCAAAGTGGCTATGCGAGCAAACAACACTCTTCGGCAGATATGACTCCGGTAGCACTGCGCGTAAAGGGAACAGCTGATTATGGATTCTTAAAAAAGATAAGTAAATTTAACAACATGATCCAGGAATCGGCCATGTTGCAGAAAGACGTCCTGGTGGTCGATGACGATTCGATTGCCAATTTTTTAATCGAACGAATCGTTCAATCCACCGGACTCGCACGAAACATTTCGAAGGCGTTAAATGGAAGAGAAGCGTTGGAAGTTATTAAATCGAGACATGAAGATCCGGGTTCATTTCCGGATGTGATTCTGCTGGATCTCAATATGCCTTTGATGAATGGATTTGAATTTATCAAAGCCTACCGCGAATTGGAAATTGACGGCACGGATGAAGTTCTCATTATCCTCGTTACTTCCTCCAATGACCCGTCGGATATTCAACGTGCAAAAGATCTCGGCATAAAATACTATTTGACCAAACCCCTTTCCGCCGACGCCATCAAAGGCATTTTCCGAACCGAATTTCAGAATTGATCAGTGTTGTCCCGTTGTGTCGGATTGAGCTGGCACAAGATTTTCGCTGGTATGTTTCCGCTAAACATCCAACCTATGAGGGCTTTCATCTTCACGGGAGTGTTCTGTACCGTCGTGACCTCACTTCCTGGCCAATACGGCCTGGATTCTGATCAAACACGGACATCAACAGAACAAATCATTTCGGCCGCGCCCGCCGATTCAATCATCGCCAACACGTATCTATTGCTGCATAAAGGCAGCAAGGTGATTGAATCCTGGGCCGAAGTACCAGGTCAAAAATCAAAAGTCAGCACTTTCACCGGGGAGATACTTAAAATCCGATTTCTCTTAGACATCGGTAAGTCAATCGAGGCATTAGGAGCCGTGGAACGTCTTCGAAGACACACCAGGATAACAGCACTCACCCCGCTGGAAGCGTTTGAATTGAATTATCTTACAGGACAACTTTATCTCGGGAATCGAATGCCTTCACAGGCGCTCCATTTTTTCGCTGAAGCGCGTCGTTGCCTGCAGGCATTTCAGCCGGAATGGAAAACGCGAATGCAGTTATACAACGACATTGCCGAGTCGTATCTGGAAAAGGGCGCTATTCGCAAGGGAATTCGCACATGCGACAAATTCATCGCAGAAGTTCGACGCGAGAGCAGGGATATATCGCTTCCCGAGTTAATGCTGCATCAGCAGAAAGCACGCATGTATCAGAAGGCAGGTAAGCATGAAGAGGCCATAGCGGGATTTGAGTACCTGATTGAAGTCTATCCGAAATTCATCGCTGAATCAGATCCCGCCTTCGTGAATTTGCTGAGCAATCTTGCCAAGGCGTATCGTGCAAACCGCGACCATCATCACGCATACGTTTATTTGCGTTGGGCGTACGAAAAGGTGCAGGAACAGCCTGTTCCAAACCCGGTACAGGTTCTGGATGTGATTACTAACCTGGCCGAGGTTTACACTGTGAAGGGCGACGACGATTCAGCAAGACATTATTTTGATGAAGCCAAATTGATTGCGGCAGCCGGAAATTCAAACAAATATTAAGCAGTCGGGCCTGTACCGCGGCCCGGAACATGAGAGAGGACTTCTTTCACCATTTCCACATAGCCTTCAAAAGAATCGGGCTTTGAGAGAACGGCCTGAGCACCCAGTCGTTCGCAGGTGGAAACAAAAGTGCTGTCGTTGTATGTTGAGTAGATGACAACCGGGATGTGATCGAACTGCGTAAGGGAACGCAAACGTTGCATGGTATCGCGACCGTTGAGCAGGGGCATATTCTGATCCAGAACGATCAAGTCGGGCAGTCGCCCGAATTTCATCCCCGCCAGTTTTTTAAACACTTCTTCACCATCCATTGCGGTCACCAACTCGCAGGGAAAGCCTGCGCATTTGCTGAGAGCCTCACCGAAGAAAAGCCGGTCGTCAGAATCGTCATCCGCAAGAAGAATCCGTTTGGTCATAGATTAATTTTTTCTGTTCAACCGAGTTTTCATGGGACACCGGAAGGATAATCATAAACGTTGCCCCCTCGTCTAACGTGCCATCGGCCGTTATTATACCATTATGCTTTTCAACAATCTTTTTAACTATCGCAAGCCCGATTCCTGTTCCTTCGTAACGGTCCTTCGAATGCAGGCGATGAAAAAGCGCAAAAATGTTGTCCTTAAATTTCTTCTCAAATCCGATACCATTGTCGGATATGGTAATTCTGCAATAAGGTCCTTCTTCAGCAACCGGGCTCTGGAATTCCCGCGTTGCCACCCGTTCACTGCGAATAGTCACTTTGGCCGGCACTCCTGGTCGTGAAAACTTTAACGAATTGCTGATCAGATTTTGAAACACTTGCCGGATCTGACCACGAATGACCTGTATCTGACACATTTCCCCGACATCAATAGAGGCATTGCGCTCCCGAATGGTGATCTCAAGATCCTCAAACAGATCCCTTATTATCTCATCAAGATTGACATATTCAAACTTATTATCCTCCGCCGACAAACGTGAGAAATTCAACACATTTGTGATTATCGACTTCATCCGACCAGACGATTGCATAATCTTTTCCAGGTACACACGCGCCTCGTCCGGAAGTAAGTCTATATGCTTGTCGCGAATCAACTTTGAAAACATGTGAATTTTCCGGAGTGGTTCCTGCAGATCATGCGATGCTACAGATGCAAACTGCTGCAGATCATGATTGCTTGCCTCTAACGCTTCATTGATTCGTTGCAACTGATAGGTTCGGTCCGCAACTTTTCGCTCCAGTGTCTCATTCAGCAGTTTCTGTGTATGGATGTCGATCAACGTGATAACCCAACTCATTGGATTACTCTCCGTTGCCGCACGGCCCTTCACACGGAAGAGGTTCCATCGGAAAGCACCGCTGTTATGCCGTACTCTCAACTCGATTTCAAAATCTGTCTGCGTGGAAGCTGCATCATGCCACTGCTTCTTTAGGTCAGCCAAATCTTTCTTGTGAATGACCTCCTGCCACCTGTTCCCCATCGCCGCATCGGTAGCTACGCCCGTATAATTATTGAATTCACTGTTAACAAAGTTGACGTTGAACGTCGAATCTGCGGTAAATACAATTAGCGGCATTGACTCTGCAAGGAACTCACGTTGTTCGTTACTGCTCGTGATTTCCCGTTCAGCGCGTTTCAGTTCGGTCATGTCCATCATCGAGCCGAGCATCCTGTATGGTGTACCATACTCGTCGTGGAGGATGTAACCGCGGTCAAAAATATTAGCGTAAGTCCCGTCCTTCTTTTTGAAACGATACTCGCAACTCCACTGGTTTTCACCGGAATTGATAACGCGCTGGATACTGGTCTCAGCCTCCCTTCTGTCATCAGGGTGTATTTGTCCCAGCCAGAAAGTGCGGTCAGGTATTGCTTCATCGCCGTATCCAAACAGTTTTTCAAAACCGTCGCCCCACCACATCTTGTTGTCGACAAGATTCCAATCCCAGATCGCATCGTTCGTTGCCTGCGACACCATACGAAAGCGTTCTTCACTCAAAGAAAGCTCACGTGTTCGTTCCTGCACTTTATTCTCGAGCTCGGTATTCAAACGCTTCAGGTTATCCTTCACCGAGACGAGTTCCGCGTAATTTTTCTTCAGGCGTTGCTCGGCGCGTTTCTTTTCGGTAATATTCGTCAATGTGGCTACCAGACCATCCGTCATTTTCGCTGCTGATACTTCAAACCACTGATCTTCATTTTCGAAATACACATCATTGTACAAGCGGATGTCGTCCTGGACAACCTTAACATATTTATCAAACATTCCGTGAGAAGCAAGAATCGGAATTTCACGGCGCATAGACTTCCCCACAAAATTTCCCCCATCAAGGTGAAGAAACTCCAGTGCAGCATGATTGGCAGCGAGCACAGTGAAATCCTGGATTGTGAAAGAGTTGTCGCGAACCGCCTGAAAAGCAAATATTGCGCTCTGGCTCGAATTGAATACCCCGCGGATAATATTGTTGAGGTTTGTAACCGTAGTGATATCGATGAAGGAAATGATCGCACCATCGTTTTGACGCTCACGCGTGATGTAAGGCAATATGCGCATCAACAAATTCTTCCCTGTATGAAGCTGCACTTCCTTCTCGATTGTGGTGTTTTCATTAAGGACGCGTTGCACATCATCAACAAGATCCGCGTAACGAAGGTTGGTGGAAATATGGGTAAGAGGCCGGCCAATGTCTGATTCAATAAAATTGATCATTCTTCCGGAAGCAGGATTGAACTTGCGGATACGCATCTCACGCGTCAGGAAAATCTGGCCTATGTCAGTGCTGCGGAAATAGTTGTTCAAATCGTCATTGAGCTCAAGCAGTTCCTTTATCTTGAGTTGATGCTCCGTATTGAGTGTATGCAACTCCTCGTTCAGCGACTGCAGTTCTTCATTCGAACTTTGGAGTTCCTCATTAGCCGAAAGCAATTCTTCGTTGCTGGATTGAAGTTCTTCGTTTACAGTTTCCAGGTCCTCAACAACGATCTGAAGATTGTTCTTTGTTTCAATCAACTCATTCTCAAGCGTACGAACATACTCTGCGTTTCCGGCATTTCCCGACGGAGCTGACGAAGGCTGAGGGGTTTCTTCGACGCGATAAAAATTGCTGAATATCACCAGCATGCATCCCGGAATTTCAACGGCTGGCTTGATATATATTGTAACATTGTATTGAAGGCCGTTGTCTTCGTAACGTACATTTTTTAGATTGACCGGCTCCCGGTACTTCCAAACCTTACTAATCGCGGAGTTGATAATTGCCGAAAGACTTTGCGGCACCATTCTGAGGATGTTCAGACGAAGTGTCTTTCGGGGCAGGGTAAGTATACGTTCATAATTTCCGACGGCCTCCTTAATATCGAATGCCTGATCGACATACAGGCCTGCGAACATCATTTCCTCCGCCAACACGTTCCTGAAGTCCTCCCAAAGGTGCGTCTGCATACTGGTCTCACCC
>JAEZDW010000067.1 GCA_023417955.1 Bacteroidota bacterium | reverse complement strand
ACTCTTGCTGTTGATACGACTGGGGTTAACGCGTAAGATTGACGTGTTATTTTATTATCCCACAAACGGGTCGTTCTTTGAACTAATCGGATACCGTGTGCTATCGAAGTTATTTGGTTTCGCATTGATCGCGCATTATGTTGAGTACAGAACCGCGTTCTCGGAAAGAATCAATTTCATCGACAAGTGGAAACACCGTCTTTATGATCGATACTTTATGCACTTCACAGATGCCATACTTCCAATCAGTGAGTTCCTGATCGATCACCTTAGAAAAAGCAACTACCGTGGAAGGATACTTAAGGTACCGCCTCTCGTCGACTTCAGCAGCTTTGAGTCAGCCGAGGTGCAGTATGAAAACCCAAACTTCCTGTATGTCGGAACAGCCGCATACTACAACGCGATTTCATTCATCACCACTGCATTCGATCTCGTGGACGAATCCCCATTCTACCTCCACCTCGTTGTCAATGGCGACGTGCGGGATATGCGCCGCATTGAAACCCTCGTCTCACAAATGAAAAAACGTGATCGGGTAAAGATATTTACGAAACTCCCGTACCGTGAATTGTTAGACTTATACAAAAGCGCAACCGCGTTGCTCATCCCGCTGAGCGGTAGTGTTACTGACGTCGCGAGGTTCCCCCAAAAGGTATCTGAGTATCTCGCATCAGGAAACCCCGTAATTACAACAGCGTACGGGGAAATGGCATTCTACTTCACCGATGGGATAAACGCGCTCATCGCATCTGAATACACTCCCGAAAGCTTTGCCGTCAAAATGAATTATGTTATTCATCACGCCCAGGAATCACGCATAATCGGCAGGAACGGATTTGAAACGGGTAAGCGATACTTTGACATTAACAGCTATAGTGTTGCGTTAAAGAAAATGATGTTATCCATTCTTGACAAAGGCAAATGAAGATATTGTTTTTTATTGAAAGCCTGAGAGCAGGTGGCAAGGAACGGAGGATCATTGAACTCCTGAAAGGACTGAGCAAGTTACCTGATGTATCATTGGAGCTTGCACTGACCCGGCGCGACATTCATTACGCTGAGATCTACCAACTGGGGATACCGTTGCACTTCGTCGAGCGAAAACTGATAAAGAAAGACCCTCTCGTTTTTTTTAAGTTCTACAGACTCGCAAAGATGGTGCAGCCTGATATTATTCACGTATGGGGTAACATGGTCGCTGTTTATGCAGTCCCCACGGCCATGCGACTCGGAGTTCCGCTGATCAACAATCAGATTACCGATGCAACGGGGCAGCGTCCCCCGGGAATTAGTTTTACGTTTCGACATTCGACACGAATAATCGCCAATACCAAAGCGGGCCTGGACGCATATCGTGCTCCGATGGAAAAGAGCAGCGTGATATATAACGGCTTCAATTTCTCGCGGCTTCAAACACTCCGTCCGGGTGATGAAGTAAGAACACAATTCAGTATTACAACGCCGTTTGTCGTGGGTATGGTAGCAACACTTTCGAAGTATAAGGACTATCCTACTTTCATTCGTGCCGCCGAACGCCTCCTGCAATACCGGAAAGATGTAACCTTCCTTTGTGTAGGTGAAGGCGACCCCACCACCATGCGAACGCTGATCAGTCCCGAGAACACACAACGGATCATATTCACAGGAAAACAATCTGGTGTAGAATCCATCATGAATATCTGCGACGTTGGTGTTCTCGTATCCGACGTGAAATACCATGCAGAAGGCATCTCAAATGCGCTGCTTGAATTCATGGCCCTGGGCAAACCCGTTATCGCGACAAACGCAGGGGGTTCTCCGGAACTGGTGACTCGGGATACCGGTTTTCTTGTCGACGCATATGATGATGAACAACTTGCAGACAGGGTAACGCAATTGCTTGACGACACTGAAATGCGAACGCACATGGGAAGAAAGGCGAAGCTTCACGTTAAGGACCGCTTTAGCATCGAAAAAATGATTCAAGCATTCTATTCAGAATACCAAAGGGTGGCACTGCATACAAATCCCTTGGAAAAGACTCCTCAGCGTGTACCTGGTTTCTGACAGGCCTTAAATCGAAAAAGGAGCCACCGGGCTCCTTTTCGAACTTAAACACTATAACCCAATTAAACCTAATCTTTTATCAACTCAAACGTTCCGGTAAATACAAATTGTTGTGTGAGGTCCTGGCTAATAATTGTACCAGAAAGGTTGATGGTGGTTGTTTCTCTTTCACCAGTAAGCGCAATAATATGCTGGCTGAACTTCGCGCCGGAAACCACCTGGTCCAACGTAATGATTGCGACCGACCCTTCGTCGTCTGAATAGCTGAAATAATCTTCGTACCGTGTTTTGCCAATCACAATATCAAAGCTTCCTTCAATACCATTGAAGTAAAATGCACCGGCGTTGGACTTCGTACCGTATTTTAATCCCTCCGACGGGTTCGTGAAGTTCTGGTCAATAATGGTGTACTCAACGGTGGCTATATTCCATTTCTCACCTGTATGGTTGAGTTTAGCCTTTGGCAGAGCATCTTCATCTTTCGAGCAGGCGCTAACGATGACCATAATACTGAAGAGCACAAGAATCGCTATGTGATACTTCGCAATTTTCATAGAACGAAATTGCAAAATGCTCCCCGCACGATCGCAGGCAAGCGCCTGTAAATCTTACATGGCTACTTTCGAAGGAATATTTTTGAACTGAGAGCGCGCCAAGCGTTCTCCAGCGAGTTTGCCTGAGCAGCGCAACAGCACTCGCGAGCAGTCGGGCACCTGTGGTTTAAGCAACATCAATGGTTATCTTCCTCAACAACGGTTAGATTCCTGTCTAAAACATACACAGCGCCGGGCTTCGTCGCGAACTCTCTGACGATTCCGCCATAACTTACACGGCAGTGTTTGCCTTCGCGGGATACGACGACAAGGCGGTCCAGGGCGCTTTCCTTCCAGGCAACATCGACTTCAAAGCCTCCACGTGCGCATAGACCGCTTATACTGCCATCATGCCAAGCTTGTGGCAATGCGGGGAGCACTTCAATTTCTCCGGCATGACTCTGCAGCAGCATTTCTGCAATGCCCGCCGTCGCCCCAAAGTTTCCATCAATTTGAAACGGGGGGTGATTGTCGAACAGATTTGGCAGCGTCGACTTTGCAAGAAGTGCTCTCAGGTTTTGATAAGCTGCCTCGCTGTCCTTCAGTCGTGCAAAGAAGTTAATAATCCACGCGCGGCTCCATCCTGTAT
>JAEZDW010000024.1 GCA_023417955.1 Bacteroidota bacterium | reverse complement strand
GCACAAACGTCGAAGAAATGTCGATTGAAAAGACTGCGCGGTAGAAAAAATTCAATGCATAAACAACGACTACCGTGTACACCAACGTGGCAAATACACCAACCAGGAAACGCCGGACGGGCTGCGTTATCCATGAAATCCTGTTCGAAAGATAATTGCCCATCCAGGCATGACCCTTCCATAGAGCAATCCATATCGTTGACGTTATCAGTGTTGCTATCGCGAGCGACGCCAGGCTTTCCCTGCACGTATGACACGTAATACCGAACCAGGCCAGTACGACGCTCACTGCGGTCACCATTAACACTCCTTTTGCCTCTCTGATGATAGTACTACCCGCAGTCGCCATTAGCATCAGATAATTTCGATAGTGGGACTTCGCCTCCCGCCGGAAGCGTTTTCATTACCGGCAGCAGAATTGTGAGGCGATCACCTTCTGCATCAATCGTAACAGATGCGTCCGAAACAAAAGCGTATCTGCTTTTGATTTTATTCATGACGTCATCAAATGCTGCAATATTTTCGTTTACCGGATTTCCGTCAAAAGTGATTCGGATTCCATCCTGCTCGTCCTTGATTGTTATGGAATTCGGGGATGTCCCGCCAGCGAGAACACATTCAATTATCATGTGAGTGGCAAGGGGAAGAATGAACCAGTCTTTCAGACCGGGACTAATGTCGATGTGCAATGCCGTTCCATATCGCGCATTCACCAATGCGGCGTATTGATTCATAAATGTGGTCTCTTCTGCTATCGAAGCCGCTTCTTTTTCGCGTGTATCCAACATGTATCGATAAACATCAGCAAGTTGCTTGATGTACTTTACAGCTCTGTCTTCATCCGTGGGTACGAGGTCGGATAGCGTATTCAGACTATGGAACAAGAACGCAGGATTAACCCGGTTTTTCAGAATCTCATAGCGCGCCGCGATACTTTCGCGCTGAAACTTCGCCGAATCAAAGGCAGCCTTTCTCCAGAAGTTCAGAAATTCGCGTGAATGCAGAAATAAAGAAATAAGCAAAGTAATCAGAACGCAGACGATAATCGTCGAGCGATAGCCTCCTCCAAAATCAAGGCCGAAGAACGTTTCGAAGACTGTGATAAGCAGGAACACGGCCAGTAACGTGTACCCTATTGTAACTACGAGGCCAACGGTAAAACGCTTAACCGGTTCGTGTAGCCATGAAATCTTCTCCGATAAATAGTCGGCAAGGAAACTGTTTCCACGCCAGAGAAAAATCCAAAGAAGCAGCGTACATATTGTCAGCAGACCGAAACTTCGAATGGTCACACAGCTTCTGCAGGTCAGCCAAACCTGAACAACACTGAAGAGCGTAAACGCCCCCAGTATTTTTGCTTCACCGACAAGTACCTTACGCGTTACTATCATTCCTGTTTGCATTGCCCAACGAGGGCTTCAGGTATTTTGCTTCCCCATACGGGAGAAAGTTCATTTTCAGGTTTGGCATCCTTAAATGCCCGGACCGCTTTGGCATTTGTTGCGCATGCCGAATCAATCGGGGAATTGAAGAATCGTGCCGTTCCAAATTCCATCTGCGCCATCAATGCGAGGGCACGAGGATTGGAGGGATTCAATTCAAGCGCTTTCCCGTATGCCTTCATAGCGACTGGTGCGTGAACCGCTCCCCTGGACTGCGGATCAACAGTAACGCGCATCATGAAGAGGAATCCTTCAAGCGCAAAGAGTTCGGATTCATTCGGCCGGAGTTCCTTTGCTTTTGAAACGTATTCCAATGCTACATCAAGAAAAGCATCCTTCTTTGCGCCATCCGTTTCAACGTTTGCCATCATAATATTGCCGTAAGCAATATAATACAAAGGTTCCCATTTTTCTTTTTCCACGCCTGCGATCCTGATAAAGCTATTAACGACTTCCTGAATCTTTGGAGTTTCCCGTGCCTCATAAATGAGCTTGATGTTCTTTTTCATCACCTCGACGTACTTGCCGTCATTCGCGGAAAGAACACATGATCCGAAGGTAAAAAGGATCGATATCAGAAATGCTTTTGTTTCCATGGTTATTGTGTTTGGTTTGTTATAGACTGGGTAATTGATTGATGCTTTTGTCTTTCGACAGGGTCAGGAACAATCCGATGAACATGAACCTGGGCGCAGCCTGACGGATAGGCCGTTCATTGTACAAGCCGTTTTCATCGGGTGTAGAACCATATTCATAACCGAATATGTTGTCGTGCCCGGTCACATTGGTACAGGACAGGAACACAATAATGTTCGGTCGGGGCAGATAGCTCCAGCTGATGCTGAGGTCGTGATATGCCGGTGTGCGCGCTCCGTTAAAGAGATCTTCATTTGGATTATTGTACGGCCTGCCACTTGCATACGAGTACGTAGCGGAGGCCTGACTCTTCATTGACGTGATGAAGTATTTTGCAACGAGGGAAAAATTGTGAGTCGATGCAAATGAAGGAGTGGCTGCCGTCGGGAAATTGAGATAATCCCGGCGCGTATCGAGGAACGAATACGATGCCCAGTAATCAAACCTGCGGATCGATCGGTTGTCGCGCCAGAAGAACTCAAAGCCCCGTGCATAGCCATCGCCGGTGTTCGCGAACGCGCCATCGGAATCGATTTTGAGCAGGTCTTTGTATTGTTTGTAGTAACCTTCTATGCGCAGTGTGCGGTTGTTCCCGATGCGCTGAAAGTTCAGAATGAAATGTTCTGCCTTTTCACTTTCGATTGCACGATCAAGTTTCAGAAAATCGTTATGCGGAGTCTGGCGAAATGTTCCATAGGCAAAGGATACCTGTCCGGATTTACCCGTCTTAAAAGCAAGCGATGCGCGCGGATCAAGACCTACGATTTCACTGAGGTTATTGTATTCGACCCTTGCGCCAAGACGGGTAACAAAGCGGTTGCTGATGTAGATATCGGTTTCTGTAAATGCCGCAGGAATCCATTCTTTAAAACCGTGAGCAGGTGCCCCTGCCATGTCGGGCACCTCATCGAATGTTCGTTGCAGGACTTCAATACCGGTTTTGTTTTCCACACCATGGGCCAGCGAACCTTCAGCAACGCCTTTTGCGTGAACTGCGCGCTCAGTTCGGTTTATTGTACCAACGTCGAGCCCGATTCCGTCGCGCACAGCTGTGTACGAGAAACCGCCGCGAAGCACCCACTCGTCATTCAGCTCGGTTTTGTATGATCCGTTTACATAGCGGTAATTATTTTGGAGCTCGTAGCGCGAACGTCGACCAGGGTCGTCAATGTCATGTTGATAAAGCGAAAATGAAGCTGTGTTGAAGTTTCCATATAGCTTAACCATTCCTTTATCGCCCACCTTTTGCCGGAACGATGCAACGCCCTCAACAGACGCAGGCGGCGTAATCCAGTCGATGGTTTGCCTGATGAGGCGGAAGTAAGGCCGGATGTTCGTGTACTGAAGTTTACCGGCAATGGACCCTGTCTCCCAGGCTTGCGTGTGTGTTACGTCGGCGCCGACTGAAAGCAAACCAAAATCTGTGCGCGTGATTCCGGCCTCATCCTTAGAGTCAAGCACAAGTGCCGAAGAAAGAGCCTGGCCGAATTCAGCGGAGTACCCACCGGTACTGAAGCTTGTGCCCTTAAACATAAAGGGCAGGAAGCGTCCGCGCGAAGGTGTATTTGGTGCAGCTGCGCCATATGCTTCGTGGACAACGAGACCGTCAATAAACGTGCGCGTTTCTGATCCATCACCACCACGGACGAACAACCGGCCCGTCTCGCCTACCTTTTGCGTTCCGGGAAGTGTGTTTAGTGCACCGGCGATGTCGGCGGTAGCCCCTGCTGTAGTGGCAATATCAAGAGCACGGAAAACAGTTCTGCGTGAGGCGTCGCCGGCGGTAAACGAACCTGCAGTAATTGTGACTGCTTCAAGTTCGTTGATTTCTTCCTGCAACGTGACGGTTATACGAACCGGCTCTTTACCAATTGAAATTGGCTTGCTGACAGGACGATATCCAATAAAACGAATCGCAAGAATGTGGTCACCTGTTTCTTCCGTTGTGAATGCGAAGCGTCCTTCACTGTCGGAGGAAGCACCATCGTAGGTGTTTTCCAGAAGAATGTTGGCGCCCGGGACAGGTCCTCCGCGAGAATCTTTGACGGTACCCGAAATCGTGACCTGCGCCAAAAGCAGGCCTGGAGAAACAACGAATAGGAAGAGGGATAGATATTTCATAACTGTTTGTGACTTACATCGGTAAAGTTGTAAGCGAAGCCTCTGTCTTAATAAAAAGGGTTACCGAATTGACGGATTGACCGGATGGACCGGAGAAAGGAGTTACTGGCATTGTTCGGATGCCGGCCATTTAACAGAACCTTTCGTTGGCAGGTGCCAGATCCGAGGCTGTTTTCCAGTACCAAGAAGTGGGCGCAGCCTTTCCAAATCCGGGTCTATTAGTCTATTTTTGCGGACTATTTTACTATTGTACTACCGATACCACGATGGCCGACTACAGCAAAGACGAAATCAAACGAATTGAGCAGAAATGGCAGGAAAAATGGGCTTCTGATAATGTCTACCAGGTAAAAACAGACACCACACGGCCAAAATATTATGTACTGGACATGTTTCCCTACCCATCCGGGGCAGGGCTGCATGTAGGGCACCCGCTTGGATATATCGCGTCCGACATCGTATCACGGTACAAGCGCATCAAAGGCTTTAATGTGCTGCATCCCATGGGCTTCGACGCCTTTGGACTGCCCGCGGAGCAGTACGCCATCCAAACCGGGCAACACCCCGCGTTGACTACTGATAAAAATATTAAAACCTATAAGAGGCAGCTCAAGCAGATCGGGTTTTCGTTTGACTGGAGTCGCGAAGTTCAAACATGCGACCCCTCCTATTACAAGTGGACGCAGTGGATCTTCATGCAGCTGTTTAACAGTTGGTATAACCGAAAAACAGACCGCGCTGAAGCGATATCCGGACTGATCGCACATTTTGAGAAGCAGGGAAATGCAGGCATTGACGCAGCGACCGATGATGATACACCTTCGTTCACAGCAGATCACTGGAAGTCACTTGACGAGCATGGCCGGGAAGCGGTCCTGCAAAAATACCGCATTGCTTATCTGAGTGAGACGATGGTTAACTGGTGCGCAGCATTAGGTACGGTGCTGTCAAACGATGAAGTGAAAGACGGTGTCTCCGAACGGGGAGGCTACCCGGTGGAGCGTTTGAAGATGATGCAATGGAGCATGCGCATTACTGCATACGCAGAGCGTCTTCTGCAGGGTCTGGACACCATCGACTGGCCGGAACCTGTGAAAGAAATGCAGCGCAACTGGATTGGAAAGTCAGTTGGTTGTGAGCTGGATTTTGCATTGGATGGTCATAGTGAAAAGATCCGCGTGTTTACAACCAGGATCGATACGATTTATGGCGTTACGTTCATGGTTCTTGCTCCTGAGCACGAGCTCGTTGCGAAAATCACGACGTCGAAGCAACGAACTGAAGTGGAGCAATACGTCGAAGTAGCAAAGAACCGCAGTGAGCGCGAGCGTATGAGCGAAGTAAAGCGTATATCAGGTGCGTTTACGGGTGCTTATGCTATCAACCCGTTTAATAATGAGAAGATTCCGGTCTGGATAGCCGACTACGTTCTGGCCGGATACGGTACCGGAGCTGTTATGGCGGTGCCTTCAAGCGACACCCGCGATCACGCCTTTGCGAAACACTTTAACCTCCCGATCATTGACGTTCTGGAAGGCCCGACAAGTGATATCACAAAAGACAATTTCAATCCAAAATCCGGAACGATGATCAACTCCGGCGATCTCAACGGCCTTCCCTGGAATGAAGCAATTGAGAAAGCCGCGAACCAGGTTGAGCAGCGCGGTATTGGTGTGAGGAAAGTAAACTTCCGGATGCGCGATGCGATTTTTGGAAGACAACGTTACTGGGGCGAGCCGTTTCCGGTTTACTTCGATAACGGCGTGCCTAAGCTCGTTAAGGAAAGTGATCTACCTGTCACGCTTCCGGAAATTGACGAATACAAACCGACTGCGGATGGACTCCCACCCCTCGGTCGCGCAACGACATGGAAATATCAACCTTCAGGATCGTCGGAAAGTTATTCTTTTGAATTAACAACGATGCCGGGGTGGGCAGGCTCCAGCTGGTATTGGTTCCGTTATATGGATCCGAATAACGAAAAGGAGTTTGCTTCGAAGGAGACGATTGACTACTGGCGTGACGTCGACCTTTATATCGGTGGTTCAGAACACGCAACGGGCCACCTGCTTTACTCGCGTTTCTGGTGCAAGGCGCTGAAAGACCTCGGGTACGTTCCGACAGAGGAGCCATTCAGGAAGTTAATTAACCAGGGCCACATCCAGGGTATGTCAAAGTTTGTGTATCGCATCAATGGCACAAACAAGTTTGTTTCTGCGGGTTTAAGAAAAGACTACGACGTAACTCCGTTGCATGCTGACATCAGTTTTGTCGACAACGA
>JAEZDW010000463.1 GCA_023417955.1 Bacteroidota bacterium | reverse complement strand
TGGTTGTACAGGATATTTCAAGAAAATCAGACACGCTGGAGTTCGCTGACATGATCCTTCCGGCGGCAGGGCATTTTGAGAAGGAAGGGACGATGACGAATTCGGAAAGGCGAATCAGTTATCTTGGAAAAGCTTTGAATCAGCCAGGGGAAGCGTTGGCTGATGCGGAAATACTTTGCCGGTTTGCAAAGGCGATGGGGTATCCTGGTTTTGATTACGCTTCGCCCGCAGAAATATTCGCCGAGCATGCACAGCTTACGCGTGGAACGAATGTTGATATAAGCGGGCTTTCCTACGAGGTGTTGCAGGAGAAAGGGACTGTGCAATGGCCCGTGCCGTCGGCAGGACACAACGGTACGCCGAGACTGTTTTCGGACCAGAAATTCTTTACACCATCCGGACGAGCGCGATTCCTGCCCCTGGGACAACCTGAAAACCTTTCGGAACCCTTAACGGGTGATTTTCCGCTGATCCTTACGACGGGACGGATACGCGATCAGTGGCACACGATGACGAAGACGGGGAAGGTTAACAAACTGAAACAGCATATTCCGAAGCCGTTCCTTGAAATGCATCCTTATGATGCATTGATCAGAAACATTAACGACGGTGATATCGCCGAAATAGAAAATGCCCGCGGAAAGGTGCAGGTGCCGGTGAAGGTGACTTCCGACATTAAACGCGGTGTTGTCTTTCTGCCCATGCACTGGGGCAAGCTGATGCAACGCGATCTCGCCAGGGCCAACAACCTCACATCCTTTCTTGTTGACCCGGTTTCGAAAGAGCCGGATTTCAAGTTTTCCGCAGTGGAAGTAAGGCGACATGAGAAGCCGCTGGAAAAAATTGTAATTGTTGGGGCAGGTGCAGCCGCATACCGGTTTATTCAAACATACCGTTCACTGAATAAACGCGACGAGATCGTCTGTTTTTCAAAGGAGAAAGATCCCTTTTATAATCGTGTACTCCTGCCGGAGTATGTGAACGATTCGCTAACGTGGCAGCACCTTCAGAAATTCCGCGATGGCGAATTCGAAAAGCTGAATGTGACGCTGCATGTTGACAATGAAATCGTCCTCATCAACAGATCGCGTCAGTACGTGGTTGACAAGTGGGGAAAGAAACACACCTACGACAAATTGATCCTGGCTACGGGCAGCAGGGCAAATGTCCCGAAGGAAGCACCTCTGCACCTTCCGGGGATTTTTACGATGCGCATGCGACAGGATGCCGACGCCTTAAAAACATTCCTGAATTCGGAAGGGCATGTTTTGATCATCGGCGGCGGCCTGCTCGGACTTGAACTGGCTGCATCGCTGAAGGAAATGGATATCGACATATCTATTGTTCAGCTTTCGAGCCGCCTTATGGAAAGGCAGATCGACAACCTTGGTGGGCAGTTGTTACTTGACTTCGTTGAAGAAAAAGGCATTCGTGTTTATCTCAACGATCAGGTTCAGTCAGTGGAGGGTGACGCTGCTACACGTGGTTTGACAGTTCAGCTGAAAAGTGGCAAGTCGCTTCGCGTGGATGCTGTAGTCTATGCCGTTGGTACGCGCCCCAATATTGAAATCGCGCAGGAGGCGGGAATAGAAACGTCAAGAGGTATCGTTGTCAATGATTACCTTCAAACTAGTGATCCGAATATATTCGCGATGGGAGAGATCGCCGAGCACAACGGTACACTACTTGGAATTACATCTGCCGCCGAAAAGCAGGCAGACGTCGTCGCACATTATTTCGACGGCGATGTACAAAGTATTTACGATGGATCGGTGCCGATGAACATTCTCAAGTTTTCAGATCTCGATCTTTGCTCTATCGGCATATCGGAGATCCCCGCAAACAGCGATGGTTACGACGAGATACTGTTCATAGACAAGTCTATGCGATACTACAAGAAATGTATTATCCGCGACGACAAGCTTATGGGTGCTGTTCTTGTAGGTGACAAGTCAGAGTTTGCCGAGTTCAAGTCGTTGATTGAAAGTCAGATTGAGTTGTCTGAAAAGCGCATGCAACTCCTGCGTTCAGGTAAAGCGGCTGAGCCTGTAATCGGGAAGTTGGTTTGTTCCTGCAACCAGGTTGGGGACGGCAATCTGAAAAAGCTTGCGGAAGAAGGCTGTGCGTCATTAAGTGAGATTTGCCAGCGGTCTGGCGCGGGGCTGGGATGTGGCAGTTGCAAGCCTGAAATCCAGCGAATCCTCGAGGAGGTGGAAACTCTTAAGATCAAGGTGTAGGTATATAAATTAACTTTTTATTATTTGCTGTACAGAAACCGAAATACCAGGGACTTATTCATGGAGACCAGCAAGAGCGATCTCATTCGCGCGTTTGTTAAAGGCGGGATACTTTCTCCTGCCGACATGCTGCGGATCATGGACATCTCCCGAACACTGGGTAACCGGTACGTATTGTTCGGATCGCGCCAGGATATCATGTTTCCTTCAAACGACGCGAACGAACAGCACCTCGACAAACTGTTCAGAGAAATCAACATCGACTACGAACTCGGCAGTGATTCGTCTGTTTACCAAAATATCGTCAGTTCTTATGTTGCGGTGAACATTTCTGAAACCACAAACTGGGTTAAGGAAGATACGTACCATTTTGTAATTGACAATTTCGATTTCAAGCCGAAGATCAAGATTAACATCGTTGATCCGCTGCAAAGTATTGTACCCCTGTTAACAGGGGAAGTTAACTTCATTGCGTCACGTGAAGAAAACTACTGGTACCTCTACATACGCGATCCGCGCAAGGGCAACGTCGTCGAATGCTGGCCGAAGCTGATTTTTACGCAGGACATCGCCAAAGTTTGCAAGGCACTTGAAGAGTTGCTGCTTAGCTTTCAGCCATTTGGCATTGATGAACTTTTTATCATTCTTCAGGGAAGGATGCGTATCAACTACCGACCGATTTCACAAAAGCTGAAGTTCCCGCACAACGCGTTTCCATATTACGAAGGTCTCAATGCCATGCTGAACAACCAGTACTGGCTTGGGTTATACTGGCGCAACAACCAATATGATATTGACTTTATGACAGCCGCGTGCAGATTGTGTCAGGAAACGAACGTTGGAAAGATCAACATCATTCCCTGGAAAGCATTTATCATCAAAGGCATTAAGGCTACGGACCGGATACGTTGGGAGAAACTGATGGGTAAGTTTGGTATCAACGAACGCCACTCATCCCTTGAACTAAACTGGCACCTGCCGGTCATCGACAATGAAGCCCTGGAGTTAAAACGCTTTCTTGTGCGGGAGCTGGATCAGCAGGACATCAGCACCCACGGACTTACGTTTGCGATCAAAATCCGAAGAGAGAGCTTCCCATTTACGTCGATCATCATTGAGAAGGTAGCGGATGCGGGAGGTAATGACCGCTTCAATGTACTCTATGCGAGGAATTTTAATCCGAACAATATTGAGTATCTGTCATACGCCAGGAGCGTAAAACGCGAGGTTATACCGGCGCTACTAATCGAGTTGAGCAAGATGTATTTCCGACAGCTAAACCCGGAAAAGGAAACCGAAGAAGTAAAAACCCGCGCCACAACTACCGCTGCTGCTTCCCGGATTTATCAATGCCCGCATTGCCTTTCGGTCTACGATAAACGATATGGCGACGCGGTATCCAACATCCCGCCAGGCGTTGCTTTCGAAGACCTGCCCGACACTTACACATGCCACGTTTGTGATAGTCCGAAGAAGGACTTCGTGGCGATTGAGAGTTGAACCCACTTTAATTCCTTAAAGAGATGGGCGGGCAATAGAATGTATTTTCATGTCTTTCCCTGCGGCTCAGCGGCCCTGCGTTGGGGTATTTCTAAGGCACGCGTATTTTCAGCGGTTATATCATTATCTTTAACAACAATCCCCAAACAAGCCGCTTATGAAATGGATTGACGTGCTGGGCTATGCAAGAAATGGTTCGCCTGCGCCCGACCGCCGGGTGGAGAAGTCTGAAGAGGAGTGGAGGAAGCAACTTACAGAAGACGAGTTCTATATCACACGTCAGAAGGGCACGGAGCGCGCCTTTACAGGTGAGTACTGCGAGGCCCATGACCCCGGACTCTATGCATGTCGTTGCTGCGGAACGTTGCTTTTTGATTCGACAGAGAAGTTTGAGTCGGGTTCGGGTTGGCCGAGTTTTACGATTCCGGTGAAGGACAATGTGATCAAGTATGAAAAGGACACCAGCTTTGGCATGACACGCGTTGAGGTGATGTGCAATGTATGCGATGCGCACCTGGGGCACGTTTTTCCCGATGGTCCGCCGCCTACAGGCTTGCGTTTTTGTATTAATTCCGCATCAATCAAACACGTCGAACAATAGCTTTACCTATGGACAGGAAACTTAACGGGCAGGTAGCCCTTGTAACCGGCGCCAGTTCTGGCATTGGTGCCGGCGTAGCTAAAGCGCTTTCTGCAGCGGGTGCCACGGTTGTCGTCAACTATTCAAGCAGTGAAGAAAAAGCACGCAAGGTTTTGGACGAGATCAAGGCAACTGGTGGTGACGGCATGACCTTCCGCGCGGATGTAAGTAATGAAGATGATG
>JAEZDW010000415.1 GCA_023417955.1 Bacteroidota bacterium | reverse complement strand
GAAGACTGGTTTCCAGATTCCGCCAGCTATCTTTTGATAGTATGCATAACCATCCTGCCCGGCGAGTTCTTTGTTAAAGCTGTACTCAAGGCCTGCGCCTTTGTCGTTTTCATTTATAAAACCAACGGTACGTCTGCTGAGATTTGAAAATGGTCTATAGCGCACGTCAACTTTTTCGAAAATTGCGCCACCACGCAGCCTGCCTTCTCTGAAGATAGGCCAGGTCATCATGGTTTTCTTATCCTGGTAGTCGACCTGCTTTCGGTTGATGATAACGTATTGCCTGCCAGCCGCACGAGCATCCTGGAGCATTCGCTTGTATTCGGTTTTCGACTTGTCTTTAAAGAAGGACGACAGGCAAAGCGCAAGCGAGTCAATGCCCTTGTTAAAGATTTCATCCTTAGGCAGTGTTGCATCGAAGGCTACCTTATAAAACGGCAGCGATGTTGCAAGGAGGCTGCCGTTATCGGAGTATATATTTCCGCGCGTTGCTTTCACCCGGCGATAGTCAAACGAAATCCGTTCTCCAAGCTTCGACCACTTCTCACCTTCAACCACCTGAATGTGCGCGATCCTGGCGATGACGGCCACAGCGAAGAAGGCCACAAACAAAAATGCGACCCGCACTCTCAGCAGTATAGACTTCTTAATATTCACCGGCTTCAACCTTCACTTTTGATGGAGGGGTCAGACTTTCACGCAGCCCCAGATCTTTAACCTTACGCGCAACTTCCGATTGTTTACTTGCAAACATCAGCTCCGCTTTCAATGTTGTATAGTCAGCCCTCAGGTCTTCGACTTCTGCCTGGATGGCGTTGATCTTTCTTATCGTCTTTTCGCCATAGTGGGTGTTGCTGATATACATGATACCGAGAATCATAGCAAAAGCCACTTTCGGCAGATAGTGAACAGGGAAACCTTCTTCGAAGTATGATTCAAGTTTGAATCGGGTTTCAATACGCGAAAAGAAGCCCTGTCCTCCGGATGAACCCTTTGAGGATTTCCTGCTGCCGATTTTTATTCTGTTCTCCGCCATGTCACATTACAACTTTACACCTATACGCAATTTTGCACTTCGTGCCCGGTTATTCTGCCGGATCTCTTCTTCGGACGCCTCCACAGGTTTCCGCGTAAGCGCCTGAAATGGTTTGATCTCATTCCCATAAAAGTCCTTCTCCACGTCGCCAAACACTTTTCCTTTATTTATATAATTCTTAACCATTCGGTCTTCGAGGGAGTGGTACGACATGATTACCAGCCGACCACCCGTCCCGATGACTTCGCCACATTGGTGCAAAAAATCTTCGAGCGCCTGCATCTCGTGGTTAACCTCGATCCGCAGTGCCTGAAACACCTGGGCGAAATATTTATTCTCCTTTCCTTTTGGTGCGATGCCGCCCAGTGCCTGTTTGAGGTCACTGGTTCTTTTAAACGGTTTGGATACACGTTGCGCGACGATCATTCTCGCAGCAGTCCGCGCATTTTTCAGTTCGCCGTACATACCCAGAATTTTGTGCAGCTCTTCTTCGCTGGAGTTATTGAGTATGTCTGCAGCGGTCAATGATGCATCAGTATCCATACGCATGTCGAGTGGACCATCAAAACGTGTTGAGAATCCGCGCTCCGGCGAATCGATCTGGTGGGAACTCACGCCGAGATCGGCAAGAATACCATCTACTTTACTGATTCCGTTCAGCTTCAAATACCGCTTCAGATATCTGAAGTTGGCTTCGCAAAAAATCAAAGAACTACTTTCTATTTTTTCAGCTTCGCGTTTTGCATCAGCATCCTGATCAAACGCGACAAGCTTACCATCTTTCAACACTTCAAGAATCGCCTTCGCATGCCCACCCCCCCCGAATGTAGCGTCAACATAGATTCCCGAGGGATTGATGTTGAGTCCTGCCAGACACTGGTGAAGAAGAACGGGACTGTGGTAGCCTCTGGCCTCTGGCTTCTGGCCACTGGCTGATTCATCCATCCGAGCTTAACTTGTTTATGTAACTGTTAATCATTTTTTGCTCCTTAAGGATGTCCTCCAGCAACGGATCAACGACCTGTGTATCCACGAGAGCAAGCCTTTGAACAATCAATAACACCGTTTCAAGTTCAAATGCAGATCCCAATGAGTTACTCAGATACATCCGATATTCTTTCTTACTACTCTTCGCGCTCCCTTCCGCGATATTCAGGACTATCGATACAGCAGCCCGGGATGCCTGCGCCTTCAGGCCATAACGTTCGTCGACAGGTAACAATGCGACAACCTTATAAACCTTTTCAACCAGGTCCATTCCATTCTGCCAGATCACCAGCTTCTTGAAATCTCTCATAACAGAAATTTGCTTTTTCTACCACATCGTAGGTTTATTGCAAGACCCGGCCAGCTGCCAGAGGCTAGTAGCCAGTAGCTCTCAGCCTATTCCTGCAAATACTTTTCTGCTAGTTTCGACAACTCACCAGGGTCCTGGATGATATGTTTCTCGTAAACGGCGGGATTCCATACCTCAACTTTGTTCCCCGTGCCCACCAGGATAACGTCCTTATCCAGTTGTGCATATGCCAGCATGTTTTTTGGAATAACAAAACGTCCCATGTTATCCAATTCAACTGTTGCTGTTCCTGAAAAGAAATTCCGCTGGAGCTTACGGAACTCTTCGTTGAACTCATTCAGTGACGAAATCTTCGAGAATACTTTCTTGAACTCCACCATGGGGTAAATGACGAGGCATTGCTCAAAGCCACGACGAATCACAAGCTCATTGCTGCCTTCCGGCAACTGAGCCTTGATCCGCGAAGGCAGCACTAGTCTGCCCTTTGCGTCAAGCTTGCTTTCGAATTCGCTGGTGAAGAAAGTCATTAGACGTAGTGGTTGTCTTTTTCTCCTAAACAAACATATAGAATTTCATTCCACTTTCCACCACTTTAAACCACTTTTTTACCCAGAACACCAAAAAAATCTTCAAAACAGCCGTTTTTGGGCTTCGACGAACCGAAACACCTGCTCACTGACAACGGAAGCGCTATGCATAAACTAGTCATTTCGCGCCCCAAAATGGCCGCCAAAAGGCTCGGTGGAAGAAAGTGGAACAAAAAAGTCTACAATCCGGAAAGGACTGATTCGGTATGCTCGCCCAGGTGAGGCGGCGGGAGTAGTTTAGATTTGTCTGTAACTCCGAGATAAGATTTGAGCCCGAAAGCTGATCCATGTTGCAGGATTAAGTCGCGAACCTGTTCATCCTGAAGCACATCGGCAACATTCCGGATCAGGCCTGCAGGGATGTGATGCTGGTGGAGGGCTGACACGACTGCATCCGCTTTTCGCTCGGCTATTGCAGCTTTTAGGATGAACCGTAATGATTCCCTGTTTACGACCCGCGCAGCATTATTGGCGTAACGTTCATCGCGGGGAAGATTGTGGAGGTTCAACAATGCGCACAAGTCGCTGAACTGGCGATCAGTTCCAACTGCCAGCATTAGTTCGTAGCCATCCAAAGTCGTAAACACATCTCCGTAAGGCGCAATGTTTGGGTGTGCCGACCCCTCCTTTTTGGGAAGATGGCCTGCCATTAACCAGTTCGTTGCCTGATTTACAAGAGACACAACGCCCGCGTGAATGAGTGGAATGTCTATAAACTTTCCCTTGCCGGTTTTGATCCGTTCAATAATGGCAAGCAGGATCGCTTCTTTGAGGTGATGTCCGGCGAGGACATCAATGAGGGCAACAGGCATCTTGAGTGATGCGCCCCCCGGCTCTCCATTCATGAACATGAATCCAGCCTCAGCCTGTATTACAGCATCATATCCTGTACGCTTGTTATCTGACCCGTAACCGGTAATCTGCCCATATATTAAGTCGGCGCGCAGTCCGGACAAGGTCTTGTAGTCCATCCCAAGTTTCTCAGCATCACCAGGTTTAAAGCTTGCGATCACGACATCAGCGGTGCTCACCAACTTATGGCATATTTGCCGGTCTTCGATTTTCGTGAGGTCGAGAGTTACCGAGCGCTTTCCCCAGTTTACGGAGCAGAAATACGCGGACCGATCGTCGCCAGCCTCGCCGGGTAATCTCCAACTACGGGTCACATCACCGCCGGTTCGTGGGTTTTCTACCTTGACGACATCAGCACCAAGTTCCGCAAGGAACTGGCCGACACCGGGGCCGGCCAAAACCGACGCCAGTTCAATTACTTTCAGGTCGCTAAGCATCCCGTTTTTCTTAAATCAGCCGTAATTCTAAATCATTTCTTGCATTTTTGTGTTTTCAGACCAAGACAAAAGAAGATTGATGTTCCGATTGTACTGTCTGGGGGTATTGACACTGTTTATGTCAGGATGTTCCTCCACTCCAAAGTCCGGCGACAATGCACTCAACACAGGCATATGGCGGGCAACATTGAAATACGACGAGGCAACCCTGCCTTTTAATTTCGTGGTTACGGAAGACTCTGCGGGAGGTTATGACATCATTGTCATGAATGCCCGTGAACGCCTGCTACTTGACGAGGTATTTATCGAACGTGATTCTGTGAACATTCCCCTGCACATATTTGATGCAACAATCCGCACGGTCCGACGCGGCGACAGTCTGGTAGGGGTCTTCGTAAAGCATTATGATGCTGCAAACACAGTCCCTTTCGTCGCTGTGCATGGTCAGGATTTCCGATTTAAGGGAGCAAAGGCCGATTCGCGGGTACGTGACTTTTCCGGTAAATACCGGGTTGAATTCTATAACCCGCAGGATACAACCCATGCAATAGGCGTCTTTCTGCAAAAGGACGACAGCGTAACGGGAACATTTCTTACGGCAACCGGTGACTATCGCTATCTGCAGGGAAATGTTATCAACGACACCATGCACCTCAGCGCTTTTGATGGTAATCACGCTTATCTTTTTAAGGCCGCATTTTCTTCGAATGACAAGCTTGAAGGTGTTTTCTATTCAGGGAAGCAATCCAGAAAATCGTGGACAGGTATAAAGGACGACGCAGCAGCCCTTCCGGACGCTGAATCGATGACATTCCTCAAACCAGGTTACGATCGGATCACGTTTAGTTTTCCGGATCCAGACGGGAAGCCTGTTTCGCCGGAGGACTCGAAGTACAAGAACAAGGTATTGCTCCTTCAGGTATTCGGAACCTGGTGCCCGAACTGCATGGACGAAACAAGATTTCTCACATCGTGGTATAACGAAAATCGTCACCGCGGTGTGGAGATCATCGGACTTGCTTATGAACGACGGGATGACTTCAAATATGCAAGTGAGCGCGTAAAACGAATGATAACCAAATTGAATGTTCCGTACGATTTCGTAATCGCCGGAACTAATGACAAGCTCAAAGCATCGGAGAGCCTGCCGATGTTGAATCGCATCGTATCATTTCCGACGACAATTTTCATTGGGCGCGATGGTGCGGTAAAGAAAATCCACACAGGGTTCAGCGGGCCGGGAACAGGCGTTTATTATGAAGAGTTCATCCGTGATTTCAACGCCACGATGGATGAATTGCTGGAACAGCCCCTAAACTAGGACGTAATCCGAAACTATTTGGGCCCAAAAATCGGTTAAGAGAACAAGCCGGAAACATCGGCAAAATCAAGAATATGAAACGCGTCGTCGTAGGACTTTCAGGAGGTGTCGATTCAAGCGTAGCGGCCTATCTGCTCAAGGAGCAGGGCTACGAAGTTATTGGCATGTTCATGAAGAACTGGCACGACGATTCGGTGACGATCAGCGATGAATGCCCCTGGCTCGATGACAGCAACGACGCCATGATTGTTGCGCAGCATTTGGGTATTCCCTTTCAGGCAATAGATCTCAGCGAAGCCTACAAGGCGCGTATCGTCGACTATATGTTTGCTGAATATCAAAAAGGAAGAACACCAAATCCCGACGTACTTTGCAACCGCGAAATCAAGTTTGACATCTTCCTTAATGCTGCATTAAAACTTGGCGCCGACTTCGTAGCCACGGGGCATTATGCACGAAAGGCTGAGCTCACATCCGATGGAAAAACGATTTACCGATTGCTTTCAGGAAAAGACGGCAACAAAGATCAAAGCTACTTCCTGTGTCAGCTCACACAGCAGCAACTTTCAAGATCGTTGTTTCCGGTAGGCGAGCTGACAAAGCCTGAGGTTCGCGAGATCGCGCGAAAGCTCGATATGGTCACTGCCAATAAAAAGGATTCGCAGGGACTCTGCTTCGTGGGGAAAGTTCATTTACCTGACTTCCTTCAACAAAGGCTGCAGCCAAAGAAAGGAAAAGTGATTGAGGTTCCCGCAACGTCCACAGTCTTCCAAAACCACCAGGGCGACGATCTTTCTGATCAAACGAGTCCATACATATTTACTCCTGATGATGGTGTAGCCATCGGTGAACATAATGGAGCACACTACTATACAATCGGTCAGCGAAAAGGCCTTAATATAGGAGGTTATGCGAAGCCTTTATTTGTCATCGGCACCAACACGACTGACAACGTTATCTATATGGGCATGGGTGAAGATCACCCGGGTTTGTATCGGAAGGGTTTGTTCATTGCTCCTGAGCAGGAACACTGGATTCGTGAGGATCTGCGACTTGCCATTGGTGAGTCCCGACGTTATATGGGCCGGATTCGTTATCGCCAGCCGTTGGAGGCATGTACGTTACACCGCCGCGACGAGGGGCTCTACATTATCTTCGATCGTCCAGTAAAAAGTATCACTCCCGGTCAGTTTGCTGCGTGGTATGATGG
>JAEZDW010000364.1 GCA_023417955.1 Bacteroidota bacterium | reverse complement strand
CGATAATATTATTAAGTACCTTGCCGTTTGAAATTACGGAAGCTGACGTCTCATCACAGGATGATTCAATGGCAAGTAAAACGGGCTGCATGCTTGACAAATGAACTTGCAAGTTATTAAAAAACGGGTCATAAAGGTATTTGCCTACACCGTTACGTCCGTACTTTTCCTGATCATCGCAGCTTTCCTCTTCCTTCAGATGCCACCGGTCCAGAAGTGGCTCATTTCCTACTATTTGAAGGACCTCACCGAGGTCACGGGCTTCCCTGCTTCGGTCGAGAACTTCAAAATGCTATGGTTCGACCGGCTTGAGCTCTCTGGCGTCCGCATCAGCGACCCGGAAGGCAATACCATGATTCGGGCCAACGAAATCCTCATCAATTTTGAACTTCACAAGGTCATCTCGTCACGCGACGTCAACATTGACGGCGTTTACGTCGACAGCGCGCACGTTTACCTCACGATGATCCAGGAGAATGACACATCCAGGCAGCTGAATATCAATACGCTTATTGCGCGCATAAATGAAAATTACTCCGGATCAGGCGGCGGTAAGCCACCACGGATCAATATCGGGGAAGCATTCTTAAACCAGAGCCAGTTCTCGTACATCAACCAGGACCGGGACTCAATTCGTCGTGGTTTCAACTTTAACCAGTTTTCGGTCGCTGTCGACGAGGCACAACTCAACGGCTTTACCATCATTGGTGATACCACCGAATTTCACCTGAATACACTGATCGCTAACGATATCGCCACAGGTTTTCCGGTAAATGAGATGTCCACATTCTTCAGGATATCGCAGGGAGGAATGGAATTTCTTGGTTTAAACCTGCGTGCCGGCGAAAGCATCGTACAAGACACCATCGTTTTCCAATATTCAAGTCAGCGAGACCTTAACGACTTTGTTGACAAGGTCGTCATCCAGGCAAGTCTTGCCAACTCGATTTTAAATCCGCGTGACCTGGCCCTTTTTGCCCCCGAAGCCGCCAGGCTGACAAAGCCTGTGCACGTCAGCGGTGTCTTCCACGGGCGTATCAACAAGTTCAAGGTGACCGACATGGATGTGCTTCTCGGGAACACGCGACTTAGCGGAACCCTTGACATGGATGGATTGCCGGAGATAAACGAGACGTTCATCATTCTGAATGTAAAAGATTCACAACTCGACACGCGTGATCTTTCATTTCTGTTGAACCCCGGGATCATCACACGGCTCGAACCTATGGGCATGCTCCACGTCGACGGACAGTTTCTGGGGTACCCTACCGACTTCGTGGCTAACGGTACCCTTATCGGAAAACTTGGAACGATCCGCTCCGACATAAACTTCAAGGTTAACGAGACCGACTTCAATCGTTCCGAATACAGTGGCCGCCTCAGTTTGTCGTCATTTTCGCTTGGTCGTTTTCTGGGGGATACAACATCCTTTCAGCAGGTTGCCATGGATGGCCAAATTGCTGGTGCCGGGCTCACCCGGGAAACCGCCGACTTCCGTCTCAACGGAAAAGTTACACGCATCGGCATAAAGGGTTACGATTACAGCAACATTTCTACCGATGCCCGTTTTGCCAAAGGTCTGTTTAATGGCTTCATTCGTATCAACGATCCAAATCTTGAATTTGAGGCAAACGGTTCGGTGGACTTGCGCGACGGACAGAATCACATTCAGATCAGTGCAACCCTGGATACGGCGTATCTGCACAATCTGCGTTTGGCCAAAGAAGAAATATTCCTCCACTCCACCTTTACCGCTGATGTGAGAGGGCTCACACTTGACTCCCTTCAGGGGCACGCAGAGTTTAAAGACATCGCTGTTGATTACAGGGGCAAATCACTAAGACTGGACAGCATTAATCTTGTCGCTGATCGAAACGGAAATGACCGACGCCTGTCCATCCAGTCGTCATTGGCGGATGCAGACATTTCAGGTGACTACCTGTTTTCAAGCCTTGTCAGGGACGTCCAGGTATTGATCAGAGAAATTGGCCTCAACATCAGGAATGACAGCCGCGCAACCGCATCATACTACGCGCAGAAAGACTATCATGCGCAATCTTACGAAGCAGAAGTTAAAGTACAGGTCAAGGACCTGCAGCCTGTTGTTCATTTGCTGAACGTTGATCTCACCATAACACCGGAAACTCAAGTGATGGGGAGATTCACCAGCGGCTACACAACGATTTTCAACTGCTACACCCATATCGACTCGCTTTCCTATAAAGGGATGTTGTTCGTTGGGAATGACGTGGAATTAACAACATCAAAGATTGCTGACAGTACGGCGGTGCTGGCGATGGCGACGATCAATTCGAAATCACAAACACTCACGCGAAACCTTCATACACAGAATCTGCTTGCAGAAGGAATCTGGAGCAGGAACCATATCGACTTTGGACTTGATGCTGATCAGGAAGGCCAGACAAACAAAATACGGCTAACCGGAAATGTTGATTTCGTTTCCGACAGCACCATCATTTCGATGGATCGGTCGTTGGTAAACCTCCTCGAGCGTGAGTGGCATTTTGGTCCCGGCAACTACATCGCCCTGAATCCGGACGATGTGAAATTTAACAATGTGTCACTGATTTCCGGCGACCAATCGCTGAGTATCAATGGGCAACTATCCGATGATCCCACAAGAATCGTTACCCTTGAGATCGACAAACTTGATCTTTCCATTTTCAATGTATTGACTACAAAAAAGATCGCCGGTACCATGGACGCGACGGTCGACATGAGCAATTATTACCGGAATCCGACCATACAAAATGAAATTGCCATTCGTGGCTTTACAGTTGATGATTTCCTTATTGGCGACATCGCCGGTGCCAACCGTTGGGATACTACGGGGAGGCGATTTAACATCGACATGCTGGTTACGCGCGACAACCATGACCTGGTGAAGTTGGGTGGCCGGTACACACCAACTGAAAGACGAAGTCCCTTAGATGTTGATGCTACGCTTCAGAAAGCCGATCTTAAGATACTCGAACCATTCCTCGAAGATATCTTTCCAACGATTCTCGGCACCGTTTCAGGTGACTTTAAAATCACCGGCAAACTTGATCGTCCTGAAATTCAGGGCGAAGGCAATATTGCTGACGGACAAATTACGGTTGGCTATTTGAAAACATCGTATCGCTTCACTGGTATAATCGGATTAACACCGCGATCCATTTACTTCCGCGACATCGACCTCGTTGATGCATTTCGAAACACCGCCCAGCTTAACGGAACCATCACGCATGATAATTTCAACAGCATGAATATCGACCTGACGTCGAATTTCAGAAACTTCCAGGTACTCAACACCAGTATCCGGGATAACGAATTATTCTATGGTCAGGCATATGCCTCGGGATCCGTTCAGTTTTTTGGCCCGATTTCCAACCTTAGGATTTCGTCAACGGCGCGGACTGAAAAGAACACGCGGATCTATATTCCAATCAGCGGATCGTCATCCGTTGAAAAAAAGGACTTCATCACGTTCATCAATTTTGGTGACGCAGCAGCTGCGCGATCCGGCAAACAGGAAGTCAGGCGTAACAAGATCAGAACGACAGGAATTACTTTCGATCTTAACCTTGATGTAACACCAGATGCGTACTGTGAAATAATCTTCGATCTCAAAGCGGGGGATATTATTCGCGGGCGTGGCAATGGAGACTTACGCCTTGCCATGGACACGAAGGGCGAGTTTAATATGTTCGGTGCATTTGAGTTCACCGAAGGCTGGTACAACTTCACGCTCTACGATATTATCAACAAAGAATTTGAAATCCAGAAGGGAAGCAAGATTTCCTGGTATGGTGATCCCTACCAGGGTGTTCTCGACATCAATGCGTCTTACAATCAGCAGGCAAGTCTTGCTCCATTGTTAACCGATCTTGTTTCTTCAGCTGAGCAGGACCAAAATATTCCGCAGCTTCGAAGAAAGTATCCGGTACAGGTGCTTGTAAAAATCGAAGGACTGATGCTTTCATCGAACATCAGCTTTGACATTGTCGCGAACGACCTTCCAAAAAGTATACAAGTGCAGAGCGAAGGCGGAACCAGGAGTTACAATCTCGACATCATATTTACTGCATTCAAAAACAGGATTGATGAGCAGGAATTGAAGCGGCAGGTTTTCAGCCTTATCGTACTGCGGCGTTTTTCACCTCCGGAAGCATTTAACACCAGCGGATCCGTTGTAAACAGTGTGAGTGAACTTCTTTCCAACCAGCTCAGCTACTGGATGAGTCAGGTTGATCAGAATCTTGTGATTGATGTCGACCTCGGTGTCATGGATGAAGAAGCATTCAATACGTTTCAGTTGCGCTTCTCGTACACATTCGCCGGCGGACGATTGCGCGTTACCGGAGACGGAACATTCAATAACAATAACAACAATACACCGGGTCCCGGCCAGGCAAATCCGTCGAGTATCGCGGGTGACTGGACAGTTGACTATATGCTTACCGCAGATGGAAAGCTGCGCGTAAAAATGTACAGCCGCACGAACGTAAACCCGGTCCTGAGTTCGGTCAACAATCAAAACACCATTACAACCGGCGCGAGTCTTATTCACACACAAAGCTTCAATGAGATCAAGGATTTGTGGCGTCGAAGTCGCAATCGCAAGCCTGCGCCCGACCGTGACAACTACGAGGAGGAGGAAGTGCCGGGTGAGAACGAAAGTGATCAAAAATCCGACGAAGACGCTGATGACGAAAATACTGTGCAGGAAGACCCCAATATTTCACGTGACGCCTTAAAAGAGGATAATGACGTGGTTAATTAGAGTTATTCTGTGTCTTGCACCACTTGCGTTGAACGCACAGGCTGATTCAACCTCCGGGCTACCCGTGAACAAAAAGGGGCTTCGCCGTGCGGTAATCGGATCGACAGCCGTTTACGGAGCTTCCCTGGCCGGACTTCATTATTTGTGGTATCGAAATTCAGAAAGTCAGTCGTTCCGTTTCTTTAATGACAATGCAGAATGGAAACAGGTTGACAAATTTGGTCACGCGTTTTCATCATTCTATATCAGTTATGGTGTTTCGCGCGGGCTGATGCACTATCACGTTCCTGAACGCAGGAGTGATCTCATTGGAGCAATCACCGCCTTTGGGGTCATGCTTCCCATTGAAATTTTCGACGGTCATTCGGCAGCATACGGAGCCTCCTCCGGTGATTTGCTCGCAAATGCAACGGGCGCACTGCTGTATCTTGGTCAGAAGCGCATATGGGACGAAGTGCGTATTGCGCCAAAGTTTTCATTCCACTCAACAGCGTACGCTGACTTACGTCCTGATGTTCTCGGAAAAGGTGGTGAACAAATCGTTAAGGATTACAACGGGCAAACCTATTGGCTTTCGTTCGACATGGACAAGTTCTGCCAATTTCCCAAATGGCTGAATCTTGCTGTCGGATACGGCGCCGAGGGTATGATCTACGCACGGGATGCTCAGCATCCGCCGGATGCACAACCTTATCGTCAATACTACATAGGGATTGATTTTGATCCCAGCGCAATCCGAACGCGTTCAAAGGCGGTAAAGACATTGCTATTCATCGCGGGTATGATCAGACTACCTGCGCCGGCCCTGGAGTTTTCGTCCAAGGGAACGAAATTCCATGCATTTTATTATTAATCAGCCTGTTTATTGAGAATTACCGGCCGTTTTTTATATCTTCCGTGACGATTATAAGCTGTCTATGGATATCAAGAATTGCGTTCAGCAATATGCTGAACAAATCGGTGGACAATTCACCGACTATGATCACTCAAAATCAGTAGTGGTCGTTCCGATAAATGGCAACCGTTATCAAACTGTGCTTGCCACAACCCAAAAGAGCCCGGTGTCCGGAAGAGACCAGGCGGTGTTCAGTTCCAAAGTCTGCGAACATCAGGTAAACGTCAACCTCGAAGATCTACTTCGTCAGAACGGCAATTTTGACTACAGCCGGTTTGTTCTCGAAGATGGATTCATCAAGGTTGAAGCTTCATGCCTGGCTTCGACGGCGAATGAGGCTCAGCTGAAGGAAATGCTCCAGGAAGTTGCACAGCTTGCGGATCATTTCGAATTCAAGCTTACGGGAAAAGACATTCACTAAGGAACCTTATCGGGATCTTACTAGCTTTGTCTTAAGCAAGTTGCCTTGTCGCCTTGATTATTCAGGGAGGAAAGTCCGGGCAACGAAGAGCAGCGTACTTCCTAACGGGAAGGCTCCAACCGACAAAATCGGTTCGGGGACAGACAGTGCCGCAGAAAACAAACTACCCCGCAAGGGGAAAAGGTGAAAAGGTGAGGTAAGAGCTCACCGGCTTTCCGGCGACGGGAGGCGCATGGTAAACCTTACGCGTTGAAAGGTCAAATAGGTCACATCCCCTCACGGGGCCAATGGCTCGTTGGTATACGGTGTGACGGGTGGACTGATTGATCTCTGCCGTGAGGCAGAGACCAGATAAATGACAAGATCCTCACGGATAACAGAACCCGGCTTACAAACTTGCTTTTTTAAAACCTGTCAGCCCGCGAAAGCTGACAGGTTTTTTTATTTTTAGCCCTGCTAAACCCAACGTACATGTCAAAAATTCTGGTGATTGAAGACGACAACAAGATTCGGGCAATCCTAAAGGAAATTCTGGAAGAAAAAGACCACGAGGTTGAAGAAGCACAGGACGGCGCCGAAGGATTGAAAAAGCTCGAACAGGGCACATTCGACCTTTGCCTTTGTGATATCAAGATGCCAAAAATGGATGGCCTTGAAGTCCTCGAAAAAGCAAAGGAAACCGGAATACCAACGAACTTCGTCATCATATCAGCCCACGGCACAATTGATGTTGCTGTCGAGGCGGTCAAGAAAGGAGCATTCGATTTTCTGCAAAAACCCTTCGACCTGGGCCGGCTTGAAATTACGTTGAGAAATGCTCTGGACAAGACAACGCTCATCAGGGAAACGAAAAACCTCCGCAAGAAGATTTCAAAGAAGTACGAGATGGTTGGCGAATCTCCTTCTATTGCAGCTGTCAAAGATATGATTGAAAAGGTGGCGCCTACGGATGCTCGCGTTCTGATAACTGGTCCCAATGGTTCAGGCAAGGAGCTCGTTGCACGTTGGCTCCATGAGAAAAGTCGCCGCTCAAGTGGACCGCTTATCGAAGTAAATTGTGCGGCAATTCCATCGGAGCTCATAGAAAGCGAGCTCTTCGGACACGAGAAGGGATCTTTCACCTCTGCGATCAAACAGCGCATCGGCAAGTTTGAGCTCGCAGAAGGTGGCACACTGTTCCTGGACGAAATCGGCGACATGAGTCTGAGCGCGCAGGCCAAAGTGTTACGGGCGCTTCAGGAAAACAAGATCACACGAGTTGGTGGCGATAAAGAAATCAGCGTCAATGTCAGGGTAGTAGCAGCAACCAACAAGAATCTCAAGAAAGAAATCGAAGAAACCCGGTTTCGCGAGGATTTGTACCATCGCCTGAGTGTGATACTAATAAAGGTTCCGGCACTGAATGAGAGAAAAGAAGATATTCCGATGCTGGCGGAAAAGTTTTTGGAAGATATCGCTGAGGAGTATGGATCGCGAAAAAAGGGCATTCACGCAGACGCACTAAGCGCGTTGCAGGAACACGACTGGACTGGAAACATCAGGGAACTGCGTAATGTCGTGGAGCGACTCGTCATCATGAGCGGGGATGAAATTTCCGCTGATGACGTCAAAAAATACCTGTGATCAGGCGTTTTCTTCGGCTACCGGCTCCTGTTTGGTTTCTGTCTTGCTATATGTAGGGCAAGTGTATTGACTACAAGCAGAGATGAAAGCCGCTAACGCAACAAAGGCAAGAATCTTTTTCATCGATCACATTTTGGTTAAAAACAAAAATATCATTCTTTCCATACAAATCAAAAGCCGGCAGCCTCAAATACCCGCGAAATTCTGGCTAATTCCGGAAAAAATTACACGGTCAATTGGATTTGTCCCGGCCCTGGCATCGCGTTGTTTGGCTGCAGGGCACCATTCCAGGCAGCAGTCATTGTGCCGGAAGAAAGGCTGGGTCGCCTTCTAATAACGATAGGGCCACGGAAAATTACATGGACGTGTCGATTTGGAGAGCTTTCAGGAAAATGCAGGGACGTCTTCGAGAGGACACGCCTCGTAGCCGAAACTCTGGACGATCCTGATGACCGTCTCGTTGTCTACGAGACTGGCCGCTGCGACGCGAAGGATTCTATCGCAGTCTCCAAGGTCGAAATTTGCGCGATAGCCCATTCCAACCGCGTGAATCATCTCAATGATATCAACGGCGATCGTGCGGTCTTCGACATTAGTTCTAAATACTTCAATCATGGTCGCTAATATTGGAACGTCTGCTTTTTTCGCTCGCGAGCCATACAAATCATCTCCATATCGTCCTTATACCACTCTACTAATGGCTTGGCGAAATCAACGCGATCGTCTTCAAGGATATCTTCAAACACATCCTTAATAGATTCGGTATTCCTCCTCCAGTCATGTACAGTAATGGCGAGATATGTGCCCTTCTCGATGACGTATGATTCACAGTCATACTTCTCCCCTTCTCCCTCATACATCTCCTGTGCTGCTGCGCGGTAAATCGTAAAACCATCCTTCATCTCACAAATTCCGTAATATGAGCGATCGAAGCCGCCTTCAACAAGATTTGCCAGCCGACTGAATGCAGCACCGATATCGTGGGGAAAATTGTCCACCGACAGGCCAAATACACGAATTTCTGCTGTTAACTGAATACGTTCCATCCTGAAATCGTTATTACAAACCTTCACCATTCAGGCACAGAT
>JAEZDW010000264.1 GCA_023417955.1 Bacteroidota bacterium | reverse complement strand
GAATTGGTTCTAATTTTACGGCAGATGAAAACACTGATCATAAACGCAAATATAGTCAATGAAGGCTCCGTCTTTCAGGGCGATGTGCTCATCGACGGTGAACGAATTGCAAAGATTGGCAAACAATTAAGCGAACCCGGCAAAGTGAACGTAATTGATGCCGGCGGAAAGTATCTGCTTCCCGGTGCAATTGATGATCAGGTCCATTTCCGCGAACCCGGACTCACACACAAGGCAACTATTGAAACGGAATCGCGCGCTGCTGTGGCCGGCGGCGTAACAAGCTTCATGGAAATGCCAAACACGTCGCCTCCCGCTTTTACGCAGCAGTTGCTGGAAGAAAAGTATGCGATTGCCTCCCGAACGTCCCTGGCAAACTACTCCTTCTACATCGGCGCCTCCAACGACAACGTCGATGAAGTGATGGAGACAGACTTGTCACGGGTATGCGGACTGAAAATTTTCATGGGTTCCTCTACCGGGAATCTGCTCGTTGACAAACCGGAAATCCTAGAAACGTTCTTCGGATCTTTCCCCGGTCTCATAGCTACGCACTGCGAAGACGAGGCAACGATCCGGCACAATATGGAGGTTTATCGCGAACGCTTCGGCGACGATGCTCCGACGAATGTTCATCCGCTCATTCGCAGCGAAGAAGCGTGTTTTCGTTCCTCCTCTTACGCGGTCGATCTCGCACGGCGTAAAGGCACACGTCTTCATATCCTGCATATCTCAACCGCGCGCGAAACCGGTCTATTCGACAACACCGTGCCGCTCAAGGACAAAAAGATAACTGCGGAAGCTTGTGTCCACCACCTATGGTTCTCTGATGAAGACTACGAGAGGCTAGGTAACCGCATCAAGTGGAACCCTGCCGTAAAGCGCTCCGGTGATCGCGACGAAATTTTGCGTGCGGTCCTGGACGACAGGATCGACGTTATTGCTACTGATCATGCACCGCACACCCTGGAGGAAAAGCAACAAGAATACTTCAGCGCCCCGTCCGGAGGTCCGCTGATACAGCACAGCCTCGTTGCCATGCTGGAGTTTTACCACCAGGGCAAGATCAGTCTGAGGCAGGTCGTTCAAAAAATGAGTCACAATCCGGCTATCCTGTTCCGCATTGAGGATCGCGGCTTTATCCGGGAAGGATATTTTGCCGATTTTGCCCTCGTCGACCTGAACGCACCCTGGACCGTCGGAAAAGCCAATATTCTGGCCAAATGTGGCTGGTCACCGCTGGAGGGGGAGACCTTCCGTTCGGCAGTTACCCACACATTTGTATCCGGGCATCTGGCCTGGGCCGAGGGACAATTATGGCCCTCTAATCCCGGAAAAAGATTGCTTTTCCGGTCCAAATGATTCAAAATGGCTATTGTAAAATCGTAGGCACTGCCTAAATTTGCAGTCCTCAAACGGTGAATGTAGCTCAGTTGGTTAGAGCATCAGATTGTGGTTCTGAGGGTCGCGGGTTCGAGTCCCGTCTTTCACCCAAAACTTTCCGAGCTCTCCTGGCGGAGAGCTTTTTGTTTTTTTGCCGGTCAATATTCTCTGCCACCAAGGTTGTTACTACATCGATTGAAACCTGCGGCTGGCTTGTATTTTTAGCATTCAGTCTAACGGTTGACCTATACGACATCGATGTTCAAAGAAGACCGGAAGCTTTTCGATTCGCTATGTGATTACTTAAAAAGTAAGGCAGTTTCAATATTGTCTGCCTGCTTTTTTTCGTTTAAGTTGAATTATGATTGCCTGGAGAGAATATAAGAAGTTGAGTCTGCGGCGAAAAATTGATCTCTTGTATGAACATGGTACGTTCGTGATGGCCATCCGGTACTATGGATACAAGGTGAATCTCTATTTGATGGGCAATTACTATCTCGAAGTATTCGTCAATCATAAGCACGCTCTTATCGAAAAGATTGTGCCCCTCGACATGGCTCATCCAAGAATGAAGTTTTATTCCGATCAGATTAAGCTGCCATGTGACATCACGAAACCGTGATGTGGTTCAGATCGTAATCAAATGATGTCAAAAGAAAAGGCTGCCTCGATGAGACAGCCTTTAGTATTTTCAGTCCTGCAGTTGTTATGCTGTAGCTGCAGATGATTCTTCGAATTTTTGTGACATTCTGAGTGTGACGGTTTTCTTGGCCTTATAGCCGCAGTAGCCGCACTGGAAGTGTTTGAGCAGTTCACCTTCCTCTTCAGTGGAAGGAGCCTTAAGGATTTCTTCTCTAACCACTTTAAATGTCTGGTAATTGCATTCAGGGCAACGCAGGGCATGGAGGTGACCAGCATAACGTTCGATTTTAACGTAGCCGGTTTCTTCGTCTTTCCACACATCGTAGTCGATGGAGAAGACATTCTCTTCAGCCTGCATACCTTCATCAAGATAAGCATCTTCTTCTTCTTCGCTCAGGAGTTTCATCGGCTTGCCACTCTTTGGAGAAATCCGTGGCTTGTAACGCAGCACTTTGAGGCGTTTCTCGATAAAGAACGGATAGTAAAACTTGAGGAGATTCTGAATGATCAACGCCACGATCATACCCATGGCAAACGTCGTGAATATCCTTACGAACACCCACAGGTAACTAAGTTCAACGATGTTACCATTTGCGTAAAAGCAGCATCCGATGATCAAAATCAGCGACGCAATCCAAAGCGTCTTGATCTCCGATTTGTTGATGTAATCATACTTGGCTTTTGCATCACTAAGGGTTGCAAGTCGCACCACGTGAAACAGGATGATCAGAATGGAAATCGCTCCTGCAACGTAGCCGACGTTCTTAGCCATGTTGTTCCAAGATTCAAACTGCTGTAGATTTTCTAGCTCCATATAAAACAGGTTGGTTTAATCCTTAGTTTAACAAATATAAACGGATGGATTTATTTTACCTAACCCCTCCGGTACATTAAGGCGCCAAATTAACAGAATTTTGCCGCCCGTTTTTTCTTTTTTGAGGAGAAAACTGACGTCAGTTTCTTTGCGAAACTCCGGCCGTGAATTGACCGATAAGGCGTGAGCACGCCTCTCTGCTTTCGTACATACCCATATGGGCCGCGTCTTCCAGTATTTCCAACTTAATCCTTGCATTGAGGTCAGCCTGGCTTTTCAGCCATTCAGCCGAAATACTTTTGTCGTGTGCGCCCCCCAGAAGCAATACCGGTCCCTGATACTCCTGCAAGACGCGGGTATTGTCGGAACGGTCACGCATCGCCTGCGTATAGCCCACCACCGCACCTTCCCCTGCGGAAACACACAACGCCCGAACCTCCGAAATCGCGGGATGGTTCGCATTGTGAAAAAGCGGCTGGATGAAATTTGAGGTGAATGCCAGAACGCCGTTGTCACGTATAAACTGCACTACCTTGGTCCGGGACTCTTTCTTTTCTTCGGAGTCGGCGTAAGCGGTGCTGTGAAACAAGACGAGGCCACCGTAGTTGCCCGGCCGTTGACGAATCATCTCAAGCGCAACGTATCCACCGAGGGAATGACCAACGACGACAGCGTTATGAATTTTGTTGCCTTCCGCCCATGCGTTCATGGCAGCACCCACATCACTTAGCGTAAAACCCGCCTTCAGCAATGGACTTTCACCGAACCCTGGCAAGTCCGGCATATAGACTGTGTTGGAACTGGTAAAGTGCTGATGGAAATCGCCCCATACCTTGCGGTGCATGGGGAAACCGTGAATTAATATTAAAGCAGGGCCTGACCCTTTTTGATCAAAAACAATAGCAGGCATTACACCGTCTTTTCGATACCTTCCAGCATTTCTATTACAGCACGCTCGATGCCATCGGGATCAAAACCACAGTCTCGCTGTAGTTCAAGTTGTTCTCCATGTTCAACGATCGCGTCGGGTATTCCAAGCCGGCGTACCTCAGCCTGGTAGTTGTGATCGGCCATGAATTCGAGAATTGCACTCCCAAATCCCCCCTGAATGCAACCATCCTCAACGGTAATTACTTTGCGGAAGCGTGAGAATATTTCATGCAACAAGGTTGCGTCGAGCGGTTTCGCAAAACGCATATCGTAATGCGCAACACTGATATTCTGACGATCAAGTCTGTCACATACTTCAACGGCGTAGTTGCCCACATGCCCCAGTGTCAGGATAGCAAGTTCGCTGCCCTCCCGTATTACCCGGCCCGTGCCGATCTGAATTTCCTCCATCGGAGTCTGCCATTCGGCCAACACTCCCTGCCCCCTTGGATAGCGTATTGAAAATGCATTGCCTTTACGAGGCAGCTGAGCAGTATACATCAGGTTGCGCAGCTCTGACTCATTCATCGGCGCCGCAATGATCATGTTGGGAATACACCTGAAGTAAGCGATGTCATACGCGCCATGATGCGTCGGCCCGTCAGCACCGGCGAACCCGGCGCGATCGAGACAAAAGTTCACAGGCAAATCCTGAATACACACATCATGAATCACCTGATCGTAAGCCCGCTGCATGAATGAACTGTAGATATTGCAAAACGGAACAACTCCCTGCGTCGCCAAGCCCGCCGAAAACGTTACGGCATGCTGTTCGGCAATACCCACATCAAATGCGCGTTCGGGCATTTCCTTCATCATAATATTCATAGAAGATCCCGAAGGCATAGCGGGTGTAATACCGACAATTTTTTCATTTGCCCGGGCAAGCTCCACCAAGGTCAGACCAAATACATCCTGGTACTTCGGAGGCTGTGGAGTAGAGCTGACTTTTTGGTGAATTTCTCCTGTGATCTTGTCAAATTTGCCGGGTGCGTGCCATGTGGTTGCATTGCCTTTTTCAGCAGGACCGTAGCCCTTGCCTTTCACGGTGACACAATGAAGAATCTTCGGACCTTTGATGTTTTTCAGGTCGTTGAGAATCGTCACCAGGTGATTGACGTCATGCCCGTCAACGGGGCCAAAGTAACGGAGGTTGAGCGACTCAAACAGATTGCTCTCCTTGAGCAGCGTCGACTTGATTCCGTTTTCCACTTTTGAAACGAGCTCCTGAGCAGTTTTACCAAACGCAGACAGCTTACCAAGAATATTCCAGACGTCGTCTTTAAGTTTATTGTATGCGCGGGAGGTTGTAATGTCAGTGAGGTAATCCTTGAGTGCACCCACGTTCGGGTCAATCGACATGCAGTTGTCGTTAAGGATGATCAGAACATTGGTGTCGCTTACGCCGGCGTGATTCAATCCTTCGAAGGCGATACCACCGGTGAGTGCTCCGTCACCTATGACAGCGATATGTTGTTTTTCCTCGTCGCCCAGATATTTAGAAGCCACGGCCATACCCAGGGCCGCTGACACCGACGTGGATGAGTGACCGACACCAAAGGCATCGTACTCGCTTTCTTTCATCTTGGGAAATCCGGACAGTCCGCCATAGGTGCGGTTCGTATAGAATTGATCGCGGCGGCCGGTCAGAATCTTGTGGCCGTAAGCCTGGTGTCCAACATCCCAAACGAGCTGGTCTTTCGGTGTATTGAATACGTAGTGTAGGGCAACCGTGAGTTCGACGACGCCGAGACTGGCTCCAAAATGCCCCCCGTAAACAGAGACGTTGTCAATGATGAACTGTCGTAACTCCTCACATAGCTGCACCAATTGCGCCTGATCCAGTTTTTTGAGGTCTGCCGGGTTTTCAATAGCCGCCAGGAGCTTTCCGGGTGTAATGAGCATAGGTTATTTTTCTGAACCTGAATGGGAGCTTAACAACCCATCCAAGGTAACTGTTTTACAATTTTCCTCCTAACCCCTCGATTTCAACAAAAAAAAGGCGTTTCGGCTGAAAAAGCGCACCCAAATTTAGCAGGTCTGACGGGAATAAAAATTCCTGCCTTTAATGAGAGAACTTTTTACCTTTGCCTTTCACTTATGGCAGCACAAGAAAATTTTGAGGTAAAACTCCCCCTGTTCGAAGGACCATTTGACCTCCTTCTGTTCTTCATAGAACGCGATGAGCTGGACATCTACGATATTCCGATTTCCAAGATCACAAATGACTTCCTGGAGTACATTCACCACCTCGAACAACTTAACATCGAAGTAGCGAGCGAGTTTATTCTGGTAGCTGCCACGCTAATGCGGATCAAGTCTAAAATGTTGCTGCCAAGACCGCAGATTGACGAGCAGGGCAATGAGATAGATCCCCGCGAAGAACTGGTGAAACACCTTCTCGAATACCGCAAGTACAAGTCCGTTGTCGACACATTCCACAAGATGGAAGAAACAGAGCTTCTGAAAGAGAAGCGCGGCAATCTCATGAAGGAATTGCGGACCCTTGCCGAGAGTACAAACGTAGAAGCCGAACTGCAGGACATAACAGTATTCAAACTGATGACTGTGTTCGAAAAAGTTCTCAAGCGCTTCGAAGCGGCGAAAAACAAACCCGTGCACCAGGTCATTCAGTATCCCTATACCGTCGACGGGCAAAAGAAGTTGCTTATTGACCGGCTTACAACGAAAGAGCGGATTTCGTTCACTGAATTGCTTGAAGAATATCCCAGCCGGATCGGTTTGATTTTCAATTTTCTCGCAATACTTGAAATGCTTGCGCTGCAAGTGCTGTCAATCCAGGTTGGCGAAGGCTACAACAACTTCTGGATTTCTAAAGCAGCGACTAGCACCGAGAACGTCGCCGAAAACAACACAATTCTTTAATTGTACAAGTCGCTGATATCAGTGCGTGCAACTTCAACAAAGAAGTTGCCGACTTTTTGAATTACCGCACTGAAGTACGCTGCTCCTTTTTCGGCCGTAGCTTTCCTGGGATCTCCAACACCGGTATCTGCCGTAACCTGACTCCAGCGACGTTCACCCCACGCCCATCCTTCGCGGATTGCTGTCATGCGAAACTTCTTTGCAGCACCATCCCCTGCTTCTGACAACGGCCTGACAAATTGAGGCGTGAGATGCAGCATGACACTTGTCTCCATCTCGCCTGCGTGATCGTCCTTGTTTTCGAAATATTCGCGTTGATCCACGGACTGATACCAGTTGCACTGCGTGAGGAACATCTTTGGAAACTGAAGACCAAGCTCGCGGATCATCGTCTTGAAATCATTGCCGCCGTGACTATTCAGGATAATCAGTTTGTGCACACCATGACGGTCGAGCACCTGAATCAAATCTCTGAGTATTACCTGCTGCGTCGACGGATTCAGATTCATATCAAGCATGATATCCGACTGCCCCGTATTCACACCAAACGGGATCACCGGAAGTACAATAACACGGCACCCCTGTTCCCAGGCCAATCGCGCCGACTCAGCAGCAACCTGCTCTGCTTCTATGATATCAGTACCATATGGAAGGTGATAATTGTGTGCTTCGCAGGCTCCCCAGGGAAGTATGGCGACGTCGTACTTGCTTTCCTTCACAGTCTTCCAATTGTTCTCAGCAAGGATATACGGGCGTATGTTCATTTGAATTCGCATTTGAAACCGATCAATATTAATGAAAAATATCTCACACAAGAATCGTAACCGGATTCAGTGGAACCTTGCGCGCTACTTTTCAGGAATCCCGATGCGATATACTTTTCCTTTCCGGACTTTCAGCCTGTCATCCCGCAACCAGGGATTGTGAAGTTTGAGAAGCTTGTAGTTAGTCCCGTTGGCTTTTGCAAATTGCACGAGGTCATCAATGTCCCGATCCACTTCAACGTAGCGCACTGGTTCTTCCTTGTAGAGGTGAGCAGGATTGACGCGAAATCCATACTTCCGGGGATTTTCAACGATCTCTTTGATGGCAATAATGCGAAAAACGTAACGCGACGTTTCATCATTCAGATACAAATCGTAATAGGAATTCACTTTTTGATTTTCCAGCGCCCGCTGCAATCCAGACATTCCGCGGTTATATGACGCAGCAACCAGCGCCCAGTCACCAAATTTTTCATACGCTTTGCGAAGATATTTGCATGCCGCCTCAGTAGCTTTCAGCGGATCATAGCGTTCATCTACGAACTTGTTTATCTCAAGTCCGAGTTCGGAACCGGAAGAATCGAGAATCTGCCAGAACCCAACTGCATCCTTAGGCGAGACAACATTCATAAGATTGCTTTCAATCAGCGGCAGATACTTGAAGTCATCAGGAATGTCATATTTTCTCAATATCTCCTGCATTTGCGGCAGCCATCGGTGCGCTCGTTTGATCAGGAAAATTGTGTTGCTGTGCAGATAACAATTTATCTGAAGTTCTTTGTCCAGGCGCTCTCTGACGTCAGGTATGTCGAGCGGCACGCGCGCTTCAGCAAAAGTAATTTTCTCCGGGATATCGAAAGACACTGCGGGTGTCGCGCTCCAGGCGTCCTCCGGATACGAAGCCGGAAGCAGCACGCCATCGTCTGAAATAGAACTTTCTGCATACGCTGCCCGCGCAATGCCAGACCCGGATTCACGGTACGTAATGTATCCAATCAATATAATCAGCGTTGCGATTGAAAAAAATGAGGACGTGTTGAGCTCAAAAGTTGAAAACTTCATAAAAAATGAGATTGAAATCGCGGACCGTTTAGAGGGAAACGTTAGACAAAGGTAACGCTTCGTTGCTAAGAATCTGAGCAAAAGATGAAACATCCTTGCCATCCCATAACAGCTCGCGGACTACCCGCGCCGCCTTTCGCTCAAGGGCTTTACCATATGCCTTGTCGTAATAGGTAAGCACGATTTCGATGGCACCTGCCGGATCGCCCGCATGAAGTTTTTCTGAAGCCGCATTGAAATTCTGGCCACCCAATCGTTTCAGAATTCCTTTCATACATCCAATAAAGACGTCAGGAGGAACCTGACCGTATTCCTGAACCAGGCGCGGAAGGCGGTCTGCCACAGGAACGTTCACGCGAATAATAGGGCTGGCGTTCATTGTTTTCCAGAACGGGGACGGAAGGAATATTTTGCCTATGGCAATGGATTCGTCTTCAATCCAAATCGGTCGTGCGATATCCAGGGCCCGGATTTGTTCGAATAAATCGTTTTGAAACTGTTCCGTCGTTGGCTGGGGAGGCATATTCAGTCCACCGAAAACAGAACCCTTATGGTGGGCGAGTTCTTCAAGATCAATTACCTGCTGACCTGCGGCCTTCAATGCGCGAAGAAGTTCACTCTTGCCGCTGCCTGTAAAACCGCTGATAATACGAAACTGGAACGGGAGGGTAAATGAATCCAAAACCGCCTTCCTGTACGCTTTGTAGCCTCCTTTTACAGCATGGGTTCTAATACCAATCATGCCCACGAAGTCGCAGAAGTTCGCCGACCTCATGCCGCCGCGCCAGCAGTGGACGATAAATTCAGGTCCAACTGCCTCCGCCTGCCCGATAATGTCCTGCAACCGGGGGCCTACCAGCCGGAATCCCTCACGAATGGCAGCCTTTTGACCCTGCTGCTTGTAAGTGGTACCAACGACTACCCGCTCAGCATTGTTAAGCAACGGGATATTCACAGCACCGGGAATGTGCCCCGAATCGAATTCTCCTTCGGACCTGACATCCACCACAGGCAACGAATCACGCCGCTGAAAAAAGTCTTCAATGCTGATTATCACTCTCCGAATATAGAAAGTATGCGCACTCGTCCGACCGGCGAATTCAAATTAATTCAATGAGGAATTAGTCGTTGAAATTGATCCCCAGAGTCGTCGTGATTCCGAGCCTGAAACCGTAGTCGCTGTACTGTCCGTTTGTACACGATACGGCTCCTTCAAGACGGAAAATTCGAAGGATACCATCGATGGAATACCCGGCTTCAAAATAGTTTTCTGAGCTCGGTGTCGCGAGGTAGTTCAGGAAGATGTTTTCACGAATTCCCATCAAACGCAGTCTGGGCAATGATGTAACGAGGAATCGGCGAAACTGGTAATGAACGTTTCCGGTGAAGTATTTGTCGGCAGTGCTGTAGATGTAGTAGTCCAGCAATCGGAAGCTGCCCACCGGATCCGTTGTGCTGAACGGGGTCTGATTGCCGAGGAAGTGTTTGTAGTCCGGGAAATACATGTGCTCATTGTTCAAAAAGATCCCGGCTTTCAGTGAAACAACTACTCGTGCGCGAACGCCAAGACTGAAGTCATGGCGAAAACCGGCCTCAATCTGATCATAGTCGACATCACTGTTCGCGATGCCGTCGAACCCCTTGCGATACTCCAGTGAAAGCAACGGCGACGAATTTTGAATCTCGTATTTCTGACCGTTGTAAATTTTGTACTTGAGCCAGGGGCGCGCCTGAATTCTTACTGAACCAACAAATGCATTGTGGTCGGGGAACGAGGTGTCATCGAGTTCACGGTTTAACGGCGTATTCGATGAGTAAGACTCGATATTCCTGCGATCTACGAGTTTGTAGTCGCTGTTGTTGTTCAGATGATAACGTCGCGCATAACTCCAGTTGGTGGAGACGGTAACGTTGTTACTTATTCTGCGGCGGTACAGCACATCCACAAAGTCCCTTTCATACAATTTCATCAGGTTCTTTTCGAGGAACAGGGTGGTAAAAGTGTTTATAATAGGATGTATCGGTTCATCGTGATTAAGCTGCTGAATATATCGCCCACTCTTTAACTCGAGGCGATGATTTTTGTTATGCAGAGAGAACAGGATGTTTCCCGAAAACTTTTCCCTTGCAAATGCATATCGCAGTGTGGGCGTGATGTTGAACCGCGTCCGGTTGGTATCCTGAAACACGGTACCGAAGGCAACTTTGTAATATACGTTCCATCCCTCCACAGTATTGAATCCACCAAATGGAAAGTAAATGCGGAAGTTTGAATGTTTCGCAATCTTATAGGAATCTCCCAGCAGAAGATCCCACGGTTGAAATCCCTTGTGTTTCGATGGTTTGAGCGTATCACCTTCCTGCTTTTTGCGGTCCACAACGGCCATACTATCTGCCTTTTGATAACCTCGGATTTCGGCTTTCGTCAGGGGAACCGGCCGTACCTCCGCCCAATACAAGGAATCCTTTTTGTGGGCACCACTATCGATTGTAAATGTATTATCAAATAATACTTCCGGTTCTTTTTGTTCCTTACGCTCGGCCTTTTCGTAGTCGCGCATTAGCGTCTTCAGTTCCTTACGCGTAATCTCCTTGCCGGAATTCAATCTTTCCTGAAGGTCCTTTTCTGAAAGTGATTTCTTTTGAATTGCGGCTGCTGTCTCTTTTTCGATCTTTTCATCAATCACTTCCATCTGCTCGGGCTCGACGTAAAGTTCCGGATTAAGCGTGATCTTGTAATCACTTACTGTTGCCAGATACTTGTATTCAAACTCAAACCCGAAGATTTTTCCGTGAATCTTGAACTGATGCGAAACAGGTAGCCACGCCTTATCTTCGATAGGTGCATAAACGGCTTTGATATCAAAACGAATTCCCAGTTTAGTCGTGCTAATGTCCATGCTGTGAATACTCCACCAGTTTTCAACCAGGTTTATGACACCTTCAACAACGTTGTCGCCTCTCATCCGCGGAGTCACCTTAATCTTACTTATTTCATAATTACGGTCCTTAAACGTGCCGAGGTATTCAAATTTGTAGTACGAAAATGCTCTGGGTGACAGCGGCGATATGGTTTCAGCGATTTCCGGTTCATAAAAACTTCCGAGTATATATTGGTTGGGCGATGTATTATTGTCCTTCCCGTCGCTATAAATTGAAATCACTTTATCCTTGAAAG
>JAEZDW010000260.1 GCA_023417955.1 Bacteroidota bacterium | reverse complement strand
CCCCAGTCGTATCAACAGCAAGAGTTCGCCGAAGCGCCCTGCCAGGGCATTTAGATTCCTTTTGAGAAACGAGTTCGGTCGATACGGTGTGGGACAGGTGTATGTATATCGGAGCCCCTGAATTGTACCTTCCTTCGGAATTAACCTGTCTTTGTCTTTCTGATGTACTGCACGGTTATTAATAACAAGCACATCTGTGTTCAGGGTGCGTACACTACTATACACTGCAATGCATTTATTCACAGCCGCCGAACCGAAAGGAAAGCCGGAAATACCTGCGTGTACCGCGCGAAGGCTCTTTGTTGCAGCCGTCGTTGAAGTATCGGTGGTGAGCGCAACGTCAGACGGATTGGAGGTCAGTTTGCCGGACAGATTCATTTTGATAGGCTTGTTCGGAGATCGGAGAATACACCATTGAGAGAAATATCAATGCCTTAAAGAAGGGTAGGTCAAATAACAATTCAGAAAAGCTGACGAGCCACAGAAGAAACACACCAAATAAGGCCACAGTGAATTTTCTATAACCATGATGAGCAAAAAAGATTTGTCCGAATGACCGGTAGACGAGTACAAAGTAGACGATGCAGTAAATTAATCCATACTCACGGAAGAAGTTAGTCAGCCCGTTAGGACGGCGCGTCTTCTGACTTCGTTCCTGGGTTTTGAATATTACTTCAATGCGGCGGCTCGATCCGATCAGGGGACGCTTCTTAAAATCTTCCCAATCCATAAGCGCTGCTCCGAACCGGTTATTTGTTTCCCTGCTTTCGGCCAGCTGGGTAGAAATCTTGTCGCCGAGATATTCAACATTTACGAATGTTACGTATGTCGTAAGTATCATGAGCAGCAGGAACATAAATTTCAGATTTGTCCGCAGCTTCAGCGTAAAAAAAGTAAGTAACGCCATCAACGTCAGGAAGCCCATTGTTGATGTGGTTGTCAGAGTGGTAATGATAAGAATTGTTGATTTGGTGTCGAAAAGGTCGCGAACGTGAATGATGCGTTTGGTGATATAACGCAGGTAGAGTGTGATATTCAGGAATACGGCGAATGCTCCACTTTCCCAAAAGATGCCGGCGTTCCGCACGTAGGAGAATTCGCCAGCGAAGTATTGTGGATGAAATGTGTAAATGAGTAGTGTCCAGGGTATGTAGTCTTTCCCTGCGTCAGGGGGCATGGGAAATGTTTTTATGGCAAGTTCATATAAGAACCAGTTGATTCCCGGTATGTAGCAAAGTATTGTAAAGACGATCGATACGATGCTGATGATAACCATCGTGTTAACGAGAACGCGAATGAATTTGTCACGAAGCAATTGAACGACGCTGAATCCGAGAAGCAATACCAGAGCAAGTTTGAATATTGTTTTGGAGTAATCGAGACTGTACACGAAGGCGTGCATTAGTTCATAGCCGAGCAGGAAGACGAAAATTAACACCGTTTGGTAGCTGATAACCCGCGATGTGTTGCGGAAGAAATAATAAAGGGATATTATGAAGCTGAATGCAACCAGCGTGTCGTAGTGTGTTACAAAGAAAGGATTTCCTGTGAGCATCAGCACGAAGTACATCAACAGGATTTCCCACACCTTGACCGGTTCCTGGACGTTTTCTTCCCGCGGCCATGCAAAGTTTGTGAAGTATTTCGATGCTGATGGAACGTAGACTTGCATTTCAGGCTAAACTTTTAGCTGTGGTAATAGCTTGCGAACTCCGTGAATTCTCGTTGATTTTTCCGGCCATCACTTCTCCAACGTGTGGCCAGGTGTAGAAACTGCGTGCAATCCGAAACGACTCTTCGCCCATTGCACTGCATAATTCGGGGTTGTTCAATAAATCGATAAGTACCCCTGCGAATGCATCAGGATCTGGCTGAAGAAGAAATCCATTGCTTTCGGTTACCAGGGATGAGGCTGCTCCCATATTATTGGTAACAATAGGCAGTTTATTAAGCATGGCTTCGATGTACACGATTCCAAATGGTTCCCGTAACGTTGGGAAGCAAAAGACCGACGCGTGCTTATATTGCTCGGCGACTTCTTCCAGACCAACTTCACCAAATACGCGGCAGTTGGGTAAACTCACCGGCGGCGTGCAGCCTAGTATTGACAACGTTGCATCCGGGATTTTCTCAAGGACTTTTTCAAATGCTGCAAGCAATATTGGTCCGCCTTTGCGTTCCCAGTCTTTGCCGACGAATATTATGTTCTTGTTTCGGTATTTTTGAGATGAGTGGTCTGACGGGGGCGTGGTATTGCTGCCTACATAAGCCAGGGTGATTTTTTCTGGCGAGACATCGTACTGTGTAATAAGCGAGTTTCGAATGTTTTCACTCATTACAAAGATTCCGCTGGATTTATGATACGCCTCGCGTTCGAGTTCAAGGTATTCCCCCGAGCGCAGGTACATCGCAGGGGATGTCCATTTATACCGAAGATTATGCAGGTTGGTGTGATCTGTGTAAATGTAACCTGGTAAGCCAGAGGCACTGGCGTCGCAAAGACACTGTGTCTGAAAAATCAGGTCATACTTTTTTTCGTTGGATTTCTTAACAACCTGGCGTGTGAAGTATTTGAAAAGGTAACTCGTTCCGAGAAAATGGTATTTGAACTTGAGGATATTCTTCTTTCCAGAAATGAAGTCACCAAAGTATTCGAGAAGCACAGCGAATCCGTTCATGAAAAGGGCGGGCAGGTCGCGTTTCAAAACCGGCATCAAATCGAATAGCTCAATTTCGCATTCAGGAAAATGCTTTTTAAGTTCTGCTATGACCCGTTTGTTGACGTGCAGGAAGCCTGAGCCAACCTGTATATACAATATTCGCTTCATTAGTTCACCGTGTACACCTGGATTTTGACTCGGAGATCAACAAGTCCGTGCAGAAGGGAATCGGTAAAACATTATGCCACTGCGGTGCGCTTACGAGAATCGCCACTATGGGTGGAATTAGATTTTAACACGATTGGCCGACCGTCTTATTATGAATTGTTCTGGTTTTCTGATTATCGCATGATGGTTTATTTCCTAAAGGCGAAAAACCTCATCCTGGGTGAGCATGCCCGGTCGAAGAAGGTAAACAAGCATATTATTTATTCGTTCCTGATTAAAGGCTATGCCATTGGAGTGCAGTTTGCCCTTGTGCCTCTTACCCTGCATTATCTCGATAAGTTCCATTACGGAATCTGGCTCGTTCTTGCCTCCATGTTGGAATGGTTTAGCTATTTTGATGTGGGAATAAGCCATGGCCTGCGCAACAGGCTTTCTGAAGCGCTTGCAAACGATGATGTTGTTCTGGGACGGAAATACATAAGCACTGCTTATGCACTCGTTTCCTGCATTTTCGTCGGTTGTATCCTGATCTTTGCAGCAGTCAATCCTTATATAGACTGGGGAGCGGTTATGAATGTACCGGCAGGCACCGGGAGTGGCTTAATTTCAGAACTCGGCGATACGGTGATGTTTGTCTTCACCTTTTTTTGCATCCGGTTCATACTCAGTATTCTTACAGCCGTGTTATATGCAAAACAGGAGCCGTCGATCAGTAATCTAATTGGCACCCTGGGAAGTACGTTGTCTCTGGTTTTAATATTCCTTCTATCGCGTTTTGTCGAAAGGTCTTTCTTTTGGGTAGCGGCAATTTACAGTGCGGCACCAGTCGTGATGTTTGCACTATTCACGATATTCATTTTCGGATTTCGCTATACGAATTTGCGGCCCTCCTTTACACTAATTGACTTCTCCTATTCCAGGCATTTGCTGGGGCTGGGGATAAAGTTCTTTATCATACACATGTCAATGCTGGTAATGTTTGGAAGCGCAAATCTGGTCCTTACTCAATTGTACGGCCCGGAACACGTGACGGTCTACAATGTTGCACACAAGTACTTCACGATCGCGATCATGGTCAATGGGATAATTACGTTAACCTATTGGTCTCCGTTTACCGAGGCATTTGTGAAACGCGATTTTGAGTGGATTCGAAAGTCTGTGCGGAGGCTGGAACTGATTTCCTGGGGCTTGGTAGGCGTTCTTATTATCAGTGCGGTTATTGCTGATCCGGTGATTCGGTTGTGGGTGGGGGATACCGTCGTGATTCCGGATGCCCTGAAGGTTGCGTTCGTTGCATTTGTTTCGATTCAGTTGATTGCTGCTCCATTCAATATCTTCATCAACGGAACCGGAAAGGTGCGCCTGCAACTGTACCTGTCGCTGGTTTCAATTGTGATCACAATTCCGCTTTCGATATTTTTTGCCAGAATTTTTGAGGCCGGTGCTGCTTCCGTTGTACTCGCCATGGTGTGTTCGACGCTGCCTTCGGCAATCCTCTATCGAATCCAATACAGGAAACTTATCAACGACACCGCGAAAGGGGTGTGGAACAGGTAATTTATTTAGAATGGATTTCGCAGGTAGGTATGGACGTAATCGTTTGTCTGGAAATATGATTAGAAGCAGAAAATACTATGAGGACTGAAACTATTATGGCGGCATTAAAAATACTTCCAATCCATTAAAACTTAATCCTTTCATCCTTCAGTCCTGCAATCCTGGTTCCATTATTCGATATAACTTCGATATAACGTCGGGTGTTAGTTATGGTTTTCTCAGGGTATATCCAGGGATGATCCAGGGATGTTACAGGTACGACCCCTCATAAGTGGATCAACCCTGGATCATCCCTTGCTGAAAACTATGCAGTTGTCGAATTAGACTCGACTTTACATCGACTTTACATCGACGTTACCCAAAGTAGTCAGCCGATCGCAGTAGAAATAACAACCATTGTTGACTCGGGAAAATTAAGGGGGAAATTTTGAACAAGCCAGAAAAAAACGCTATTGCTATCAATTGCGGGAAAAACCAAGTCGTTTGGACCCAGCTATTTCCGGCATAGGGGACCATCGCTTCATTAATCTCTGAATACAGAAAAAATTAAATCAAATTTGAAGAATTCATTCTTCCGGGACAGTAATGATTCTCAACCGTAAAAAGGGTCCTTTCCGAAAATTGCCCTGCGCTTGTCGGCGCTTGTCTTGCGGACAATATAGTCTTCAAGCGACGGTATGAATCTTCTGATGTGACGTTCAAGGAGCGAAGACGGGCTTTGTCCTTTTTCTCTTTTTGGTATGTTCAGTTTCTCCATACTTTGACCTGACCTTGTTCATTGACGACTGGTGGCAACATCATTGCCTGTATTATGACTATAAAAAAAAATTGCCAGTCTGTCGAAATGCATCCGGCTGGTTGATGGCGCTTGTATTTCTTTGAGAGCCAAGTGTGGTTATCGAAGTTGCTTGTCCGTACTGCCGGGCACATCGGGAGATCACCTGATAGTAGACGATTTTCCTCAAACTGATATCCTGAAACCTGAGATTGATTCGCATGACATTAAACGACATAACGAAGAAATATGTGATATGCCTCCTGCTTGTAGTATCCGGCAATGTTTCGGTTATGGGTCAGCCGGGTCAGCTGACGGACGATGTTCGTTCAGTTCCGCATCCGCGTTTATTCCTCCTAAGAGGGCAGGAGCAAGCGCTTGACAGCGCTATTCGCAATCACCAGATACTTCAGGGAATTCATGACGTGATCCTAAAGGAATGTGATGTACTGCTGACTGAATTGCCGGTTTCGTATCAGAAAACCGGGAGACGTTTATTATCAGTAGCGCGCGAGGGAAGGCGGCGCATTACATTCCTCAGCTACGCATGGAGACTCACAAATCGGGTTGAATTTCTTCAACGTGCAAAAACTGAGCTGTCTGCCCTGGCCAACTTTCCGGACTGGAACCCGTCACACTTTCTTGATGCAGCCGAGATTACTGTTGCTTGTGCTATTGGTTACGATTGGCTCTTTGACAACCTGTCAACATCAGAACGGACCAAAGTGGAGGATGCAATTCGCAAAAAGGGGTTACTGCCTTCGTTAAAAAAAGAATTCAGTGAATGGTTGTCGCAAACGCACAACTGGAATCAGGTCTGCAACGCAAGTATGGCGATTGGCGCGATGGCGATCATGGAAAGTGATCCCGTACTCGGCGGACTGATTCTTGAACGGTCTGTCAATTCAATCAAGTTGCCCGTCAAAGAATATGGTACTACTGGCGCATACCCCGAGGGATATGGCTATTGGGAATACGGCACAACCTTTCACGTTATGTTGATCAGCGCCCTTGAAAGCCTGACGATAAATTGTCTTCAACTGTCACCGGGCTTTTTGAAAACCGGACAGTACATGTTGCATATGACCGGTTCAACAGGACGAAGTTTTAACTATTCCGACAACTACGAAAAAGCACAGGTTCATCCGGCGATGTTCTGGTTCGCTGCAAGAAACAGCGATCCAACATTGTTGTTTCAGGAAATGCAGCTACTCAGGAGCACAACCTCATTGGAGCGTGTTCGTGAACTTCCGCTGCTTGTCATTTGGTCGGCGGCCATGGATCTCAATCAGGTTGCTCCACCGGATGCCACCATGTGGGTAAGCGCAGAGGCGAATGCTGTTGCTGCAATCCGTTCCGGTTGGGGT
>JAEZDW010000178.1 GCA_023417955.1 Bacteroidota bacterium | reverse complement strand
GCATAGCATACAGAAAACGTCGCCCAGCCGATGTCGAGCCTGTTCGGTAACATCAAACACAATAAACACTTTAAACGATTTATGCTCCGAGGCCTTGAAAAGGTCGCTATAGAGACCGGATTACTAGTAATAGCCCATAATCTGGCGAAAGCAGCGGCCTGATCTCGGGGTCAATACCTTTTTCTTCCCAGAAAAGATATCCAAACAAAAAACATCGGACCGCGGGCGGTCAAAAATGAAAAAAGCCGCCTCATGACTTTTGAGACGGCCTTTTTTTATTGTATTGAAATGCGATGTTATTCGTAGCCAAGTTCCTTGTAGCGTTTCTCAATACGTTTTGCCTGTTCAGGCATATCGAGGTCGCCGTAGATTGAATACAAAACGTCAAGCGTATCCTGATCATTCGGATTCAGCTTTTCTGCTTTCTCCCAGTAAGGAAGAGCAACTTTCAGTTTTTCAACGAGTACTTTGTCAAGTTCGAAGCGCTTCTTCTTGTCGTCGGCAGAAATACCAAGGTTTGCCATTTGCTTCTTGATGTTAGCCGCATCGTTGTATACCAGGCGTGCGAGGTAGAATTGCGCCTCGAAGTACTGAGGGTCGATCTTTAGGGCGCTCTCATAATTCTTCCGGGCTTCGTCGAGTTTGTTCAGGCTCTGGTTGGCATAGCCGAGGTAGAAGTGCAGAATTTTGTTGTCAGGCTCTGTTTCCAATGCTTTCTCCAGACCCGTTTTCGCTTCGTCAATTCTATTCAAATCGATGAGGTGTGCGATCTCAAGTTTAGGAAAGTCAGGGTTTTGCGGGAATCTTTTCTTAGCCTCACGTACAAGAGCCAGCGCCTTTTCCTTATCACCTTTTTGGATAATAATGTTGTTCATGAGTTTGTAGGGGTCGGCATTTGTACCTCCGTTCTCATAATAGGCTGCGAAGTTTTCCAACGCTTTGTCGAAGTTTTCCGCAGAGTTCGCGGCGAAACCTGCATACAGGTGACCAAGGGTGTCCTTCTGGAGAATCTTGGAAACTTTTTCGAAGCTGGTTAGCGCGGTCTCATACTCTTCATTTTGATAAGCATCGGCGCCGATGTTCAGTGCCTGATTTGCCCACTGACTAAGTTGCTGTTCTTTTGTAATAGGCAGGCCGTTTGCATCGGTAATGAAGTAGCCTTTTCCTTTTGAGAGGGCCTCAGCCTTATTGAAAGCTTCAAGTGCAACGTCAGCCGCATTTGGGTCAAGGCTCTTAAAGGCGTCGTTTGAAGTGGTGTCTATGGAAGCATAGATCAATCCCCTGTAATACCAGGTCTTTCCGTCGTCCTTCATTTTTTCGTGCTCGACGGCCGCGTCAATATTAGCTTTGGCTTCATCAAGCTTTCCTGCCAAAAGCGAGTTAAGCGCCTTGTTCAGGTTCGGCTTAACCGGCTTTTGTGCATATACTGTCGCAGAAGTTACCACTATGAACAGTAAGAGTGCAAATCGTTTCATTTTGAGTGTATTAATAGTTATTAAGTTATAGGTTCTATTCGTTTTCAGGTTCGTTTTCGTCTGTTTGCTCGTCACCTTCGGACGACTCGTCTTCAGGAGCATCGTACTCTTCGTCAACGTCCTCTATTTCCGTTTCATCCTCACTGCCAGTCTGAAGGCTGTTCGCCGCTTTAGGGAATGCAGGCGCGTCACCTTCTGGCTCGGCGTTTTCGTCACTTTCGACTTTATCGATATTCTGGATTTTCTCCACAGATGAAATCCGGTCATCTTCGTTCAGTTTGATGAGACGAACACCTTGCGTCGCCCTGCCCATTACCCGCAATTCGCTGACGCTGATACGAATAGTAATGCCTGACCGGTTGATAATCATCAAATCATCATCATCCCCGACCTGCTTAATCGCAACAAGTTTGCCAGTTTTCTCGGTTATGTTGAGCGTCTTGACTCCTTTGCCCCCGCGCTTGGTTATGCGATAGTCTTCCATATCAGATCGCTTCCCGTACCCTTTCTCAGACACCACCAACAGATTGGCGTCTGGTCTTGTAATACAAACCATGCCAATCACCTTATCGGTAGATGACTCAAGCGTAACGCCACGCACACCGGCTGCCAGCCGGCCCATAGGGCGAACATCCGACTCGTGGAAATGTACTGCTTTTCCCTCACTCTTTGCAATGACAATATGGTTGTCGCCATTGGTAAGCGAAGCGTTGAGCAGGCGGTCCCCCTCATTAATCGTAATCGCAGTAATGCCACCCTGCCGGGGCCGCGAATACGCCTCCAGAGATGTTTTCTTGATCGTTCCTTTTTCTGTGCAAAGAATTACGTAGTTGTTGTTGATATACTCTGCGTCGGTAATGGTCTTCACGTTGATGATTGCTCTTACCGTGTCACCTGGCTCAATGTTAATGAGGTTCTGAATGGCACGACCCTTTGATGTCTTTGTTCCTTCCGGAATCTCGTACGCCTTCTTCCAGTATACCTTGCCCTGGTCGGTAAAGATCAACAGGTAATTATGTGCCCGCGCGACGAAGAGATGTTCGGTGAAATCATCTTCCTTGGTCGAAACTCCTTTCGAACCAATGCCACCCCGCCCCTGTGTCTTGTATTCGGATAATGACGTGCGTTTGATGTAGCCCTGATTGGAAATGGTGATGACCATTTCTTCATTCGGGATCATGTCCTCGACGGTAAAGTCGTCATCCCGGTGCTCGACTACAGTGCGGCGATCATCCCCGTAGCGGTCCCGAAGCTCAAGCAGTTCCTGCTTGATGAGTTCCATTCGCTTCGGCTCATTGGCCAGGATATCATTAAGGCGATCGATAAGTTCCTTTACCTCCTTGTACTCCTGCTGAATTTTGTCGCGCTCAAGTCCGGTGAGGCGCTGCAGTCGCATGTCAAGGATCGCCTTCGCCTGAATCTCAGAGAGGCCAAAACGTGAGATCAATCCTTCCCTTGCGGTATCCGGATCTTTAGAGTTCCGGATGAGTGCAATCACCTCGTCCAGGTTATCAAGAGCAATCAGGTAACCTTCGAGGATATGCGCGCGACGCTCAGCTTCGGCGAGCTCAAACTTTGTGCGGCGTACGATAACTTCGTGGCGATGTTCAACGAAGTACTGAATGAGATCCTTCAGGTTCAGCGTCATCGGACGCCCTTTTACGAGAGCGACGTTGTTAACACCAAATGAAGATTGCAGTTGTGTGTACTTGTAAAGGTTGTTAAGAACGATATTGGGAATCGCATCGCGCTTCAAATCGTAAACGATGCGGTAACCCTCACGGTCGGACTCGTCGCGAAGATCAGAAATCCCTTCAATTTTCTTTTCATTGATCAAAGCTGCTGTCTTCTCAATCATCATGGCCTTGTTGACCATGTATGGGATTTCAGTCACGACGATTTGATCCTTGCCAGTTGGCGATGTTACAATTTCAGCTTTGGCACGCATTACAATTCTGCCGCGTCCAGTCAGGTACGCCTCCTGTACACCGGAGTAACCGTAAATGATACCGCCCGTCGGGAAATCAGGTGCGGTAACATATTTCATCAGTTCCGGAATGGTGATGTCGCGATTGTCTATGTAAGCAACGATACCATCTATAACTTCGCGAAGGTTGTGCGGTGCCATGTTGGTGGCCATCCCTACGGCAATCCCGGACGAGCCATTCACGAGCAGGTTTGGCAGCTTTCCGGGTAACACCGTTGGCTCCTTCAGAGAGTCGTCAAAGTTAGGCTGAAAGTCAACTGTATCCTTGTTGATGTCGGCCAACATTTCTTCGGCAATGCGACGCAGACGGGCCTCTGTATAACGCATAGCCGCTGGCGAGTCACCGTCAATCGAACCGAAGTTTCCCTGGCCATCTACGAGTGTGTAGCGAAGCGACCAGTCCTGTGCCATGCGGACCATCGTATCATAAACCGATGCATCTCCGTGCGGGTGATACTTACCTAAAACCTCCCCGACAATCCTGGCCGATTTTTTATAGGGCTTGTTGTAGTTGACACCGAGTTCGAGCATTCCGTAGAGCACCCTGCGATGGACCGGTTTTAGTCCGTCCCGAACGTCGGGAAGGGCGCGCGAGATGATAACCGACATCGAATAATCGATGTAGGCTCCCCGCATTTCATCTTCGATATTGATTGGAATGATACTTTGTCTTCCCGGCGTTACGCCACCCGTTTCTTCTGCCATTTATAGATTTCGTTTTGAAGTAAAATAGGCCTTTTTCAAAGCCCCGCAAGATAGCAAAACTTGCACGTTAAAACGGTTAAAAAAACAGGGAAATTAGCGGCTAAAATGTCGATTCGGCGGTCGTGAAACTATGCTCAAAACAGCGCCATTTCGCAGCCGTCAATACGGGTTAAGTTTGTACTTGTTGCGACCTTTGTACTTGATCAGATTCGGATAGTTCTCACCGTAGTGAGGGTTCTGTTTTTTGTATATCGGATGTACTCTGCTGCGGTACTCCCTGTTACCATGAGCATGGGTTATCTGCGCCCTGCAGGTCTTGATAAAGCAACGTCGACGTTCCGGTATACGGTAGGTAGCCCCCACGTTGACGTAGAACGCGTTGAACTTATGGTTCACGGAGGCTGCTGTCTCCGGGATCGAGGTGTCGAAGTTTTTGAACTCGTAAGAAGGCCTCACAAAGAGTCTGAAATACTCCGACATTTCCCGTTCAACGGCAACGCCGATATTGAAGAACATGCCTCTGTCGATAACACTATTGTCAAACTGCTTACCGAGTTTATACCCACCCAGATTGAGGTCGGCGACAAGTAAATATTCTTCGTAACGGTATACGCTTGCGCCCAATGAGCCGAAGTACTTCTTAAGGAAAAAATTTCCGAGGTCAGGATCGAAATTGCTGATCTGATCTCCATGCGTAAGCGGTTCAAAATCGCCGACGTTTGTATACTCAAATGAATATCCGCCTCCAATCCGGTAACGATCAATCTCGAAGTGAACGGTAGCCCTTAACGGGATGTGGAAGTTCTTACTGCGGAAACCAATTTCCTCATCATTGGAATTAAATACCGGTCCATTGATTGCTCCCAGGGTTGACGATTCAACCTTATTGAACCAGTTCGAATATGCGGACGTGCTTCCGGACTGGAAAATCACAGGACCTGTGCCCGGGTTTTGAAGTAACTGAAACCCCTCGAACTCGTGCTTAAACGCAGATTGGCCATACCCTGTGCTCAGTCCGAAGG